>JAGWMH010000092.1 GCA_028871775.1 Betaproteobacteria bacterium | reverse complement strand
TCGGTACTCTTCGACCAGTCTCGGCAAGTCTCGAACATAGACCGCGAGATGTTGTCTTTTCTCTTGCCACTCGAACACAAGCAAATTGTGGGAAAACTCGGCGTGACCAAGTTTCGAGACATGTAGCAATTGCTCAAATGACATCTGCGCGCTCAATCTCCTAAATTTGAACCCAAGTCCGCGCTTCGCTGTAATCTGTGAACACACGAATGTCGGCGTCCACGAACAGGCGCGACAGCCACGCCTGCCAGGTGAGCCACTGGTCATCGGTGACCACGGCAATCTTGCTGAAATCATGCTGGTGTTCGCGGCTGAAAAACTTGATTTCCTCCCATGCCACGTCCACCGTGTAACCGATCATGTCGCGCAGGTCGAACAGCAGGTTGACTTCGCCGGGCGACTTGAGTTTGTAGAGTGCGTTCTCTTCGAATTGCTTGAAATCGGCCAGGGTGAATTCGCCCAATACGTTAACGTTGAGCAGGGTGTCGGTTTGTTCTATGGTAATCATGCGGGTTCTCTTTTCGTTGGTTATACGTCGTGCTTGGGCGACAGTTTCAAGCTTAACACACCGCCCGTGATGATGAGTGCCATGCCTATCCATCCCGTCAGCGGCAATGCCTCGCCCCATAAAATCATGCCAAACAGGCTGGCGAACACCACCGTGCTGTAGGACAGGTTGCCTACCACCTGGGTTTTCCCGGTGCGGTAGGCGCGCGTCATGGCAAGTTGCGCCAGCGTGGCGCTGCTGCCCAGCCCGATCAGGATGAGGATGCCGGTCGCGCTGACCGGGTGGATGGTGCCGAGCAGCATGACGCTGCCGCTGATGAGCGAGGCAACCAGGCTGAAGTAGAACACCACGCGCCAATCCGGCTCGCCCCGCAGGCCGAGCTGGCGCACATTGAGCATGGCAATGCCGGCGAAGAAGCCGGAGACCAGACCGAGCAGGCCGGGGATGATCTGGTCGCGCTCCAGTGTGGGTTGCAGCAACAGCACCATGCCCGCGAAGCCCAGTACAATGGCGAATGCAAGCGGGGCGTGGAAGCACTCCTTCAATATCAGCATGGTCAGGATGGTAAGGAACAGCGGCGAGGTGTAGTTCAAGGTGACAGCAGTAGCCAGCGGCAGCACAGTGATGCAGTAGAAGAACAGCATCAGCGCGATGGAGCCGGAAATGCTGCGCCACAGGTGCCCGCCCAGGTGCGCGGTGGCGACCGATCCGCCCTGCTGCCGGATGATGGCATAGACCATCAGCAGGCCGAGGAAGGAGCGGTAGAACACCAGCTCAGTGTCGGAAAAATAGTGCGCACCGAGCTTGACGAATACACCCATGCAGCCGAACAGGAAGCCGGCGGCGAGCATCCATAGCGCGCCCACTTAAAGCGCGCCTTTCAGAATTGCGAAAAGAGACGAATACAAAGGCGAATACGGTTTCCGAAAGTAGCGCGGATTGTCCCTTAAAGCGCCTGGGCGCACAACAGGAATCCTGATTAGCCACCACGTTCAGCTGCACATTAAAAGAGCCGTCATTGCGAGCGAAGCGCGGCAATCCAGTTAATCAAAAATGCCTTTATGAATAGAAACACATGGATTGCCACGTCGCTTCGCTCCTCGCAATGACGTGGACTGAACTTGGTGGCTAATCAGGACAGAAATTGCCCGTGCGTGAATGATCACCGGTTCCTCGGTCACTCGCAAAATTGCGGTTAACACGGCGCTTTAGGTAGAATGTACCTCCTTTCACAAATGGAAGCGTACATGGCGGGCAAAACCCAGAAAACACCCAGTTTTGAGGCGGCGCTGGCCGAGCTGGAACAAGTGGTGGCGGAGATGGAAGCGGGACAACTGCCGCTGGAAGGCGCGCTGGCGGCCTACAAGCGCGGCGCCGAGCTGTTGCAGCAGTGCCGGGCCCGCCTGGAAGATGCACAGCAGCAGGTGCGCATCCTGGAGGAAGGCACGCTGAAGAATTTTGCCGCAGGTATTGCCGACAGCTCTTCCGGTGCGGGCAATGCCGCCAGGCGTGAAGATGCCTGATTTCCAGACTTGGGCGAATGCCCACCAGCACCGTTTCGAGGACGTGCTGCGCCGCCTGCTGCCGCAGCCCGATACGCTGCCGCAGCGACTGCACGCGGCGATGCGCTATAGCGTGCTGGAGGGCGGCAAGCGCGTGCGCCCGCTGCTCGCCTTTGCCGCCGGCGAGCTGGTTGATGCGGACATCGCGCGCGTCGACATCGCTGCCGCGGCTGTCGAACTGATCCATGCCTATTCGCTGGTGCACGACGACATGCCGTGCATGGACAACGATGTGTTGCGCCGCGGCAAACCGACCTGCCACGTCGAATACGACGAGGCCACCGCGCTGCTGGTCGGCGACAGCCTGCAAAGCCTCGCCTTCCAGTTGCTGGCCGATCAGCAACTGAGCGACAATCCCGTGCGCCAGCTGGAAATGGTCAAACTGCTTGCCGTGGCTTCGGGTTCGCGCGGCATGGCGGGCGGGCAGGCGATAGATCTGGGCAGCGTGGGCAAGCAGCTCAGCCTGCCCGAGCTCGAATCCATGCATATCCACAAGACCGGCGCGCTGATCCGCGCCGCCGTCCAGCTCGGCGCGCAGTGCGGCGCGGCGCTGGGCGAGGCGCAACTGAACCGGCTGGATCATTTCGGCAAATGTGTCGGGCTGGCTTTCCAGGTGGTGGACGATGTGCTCGACAGCGAGGCGGACACCGCAACCCTGGGCAAGACCGCAGGCAAGGATGCCGAGCAGGATAAGCCGACCTATGTGACCCTGCTCGGCGTGCAGGCTGCCAGAAAAATGGCGGCGGAACTGCATCGCGATGCGCTGGACGCGCTGTCCGGATTCGGCGCAGATGCGCGCCGCCTGCGCGAGCTTGCCGATTTCATCGTATTAAGAAAGTTCTGATGTATCAACTGCTCAACACCATCAATACCCCCGACGACCTGCGCCATCTGGAGCGCAGGCAACTGCCACAGCTGGCGGATCAGCTGCGCCAGTTCCTGATCGAATCGGTGAGCAGGACCGGCGGCCACCTTTCTTCCAACCTTGGCACGGTGGAGCTGACCATCGCGCTGCACTACGTGTTCAATACGCCGGACGACAGGCTGGTGTGGGACGTGGGGCATCAGACCTACGCGCACAAGATACTCACCGGACGGCGCGAGGCGATGAGCAGGCTGCGCATGGCGGGCGGCATTTCCGGCTTTCCCAAGCGCGACGAAAGCCCTTACGACGCTTTCGGCACAGGCCATTCCAGCACCTCGATTTCGGCGGCGCTGGGCATGGCCATGGCGGCGCGCATGGAGGGCAGCGACCGGCGCGCGGCGGCCATCATCGGCGACGGCGCAATGACCGGCGGCATGGCGTTCGAGGCGCTCAACAACGCCGGGGCAATGAACGCCAACCTGCTGGTCATCCTCAACGACAACGACATGTCCATTTCGTCGCCGGTGGGCGCGCTCAACAATTACCTGGCCAAGCTGATGTCCGGGCGCTTCTATACGGCCATGCGGCGCGGCGGCGAGAAGGTGCTCGGCGTGATGCCGCCGGTGCTGGAATTTGCCAAGCGCACCGAGGAGCACGTCAAGGGCATGGTGATACCCGGCACGCTGTTCGAGGAATTCGGCTTCAATTACATCGGCCCTATAGACGGCCATGACCTGGATGTGCTGGTCACCACGCTGAACAATATCCGCAACCTCGACGGGCCGCAGTTCCTGCATGTGGTCACGCAGAAGGGCAGGGGCTACGCGCAGGCGGAAGAGGATTGCGTGCTGTACCACGGCGTCGGCAAGTTCGATCCGGCTCACGGCGTCGTTGCCAAGGAAGCCGCCAAACCAAGCTATACGGAGATTTTCGGCGCATGGCTGTGCGACATGGCGGAGCAGGATGAGCGGCTGGTCGGCATCACCCCGGCGATGTGCGAAGGCTCCGGCATGGTCGAATTCGCGCAGAAATTTCCGCAACGTTATTTCGATGTGGGCATTGCCGAGCAGCACGCGCTGACCTTTGCTGCCGGGCTGGCATGCGAAGGGCTGAAACCGGTGGTGGCGATCTACTCCACCTTTTTGCAGCGCGCGTATGACCAGCTGATCCACGACATCGCGATCCAGAACCTGCCGGTCATGCTGGCGATAGACCGCGGCGGGCTGGTCGGCGCCGATGGCGCGACGCACGCCGGCAGCTTCGACCTGAGTTATTTGCGCTGCATACCCAACATGACGGTGATGGCGCCGAGCGACGAGAACGAATGTCGCCAGATGCTGGCCACCGCGTTTTACCTCGACACCCCGAGCGCGGTGCGCTATCCGCGCGGCTGCGGGCCGGGCGTGGTACCGGAAAAGGAAATGCAGGCGCTGCCCATAGGCCGCGGCGAGTTGCGCCGTTTGGGCGAAAAGGTCGCCATCCTGGCATTCGGTTCCATGCTCGCACCCGCTCTCGGTGCGGCGCAACAGCTCAACGCCACGGTTGCCAACATGCGCTTCGTCAAGCCGCTGGATGAAGAGCTGGTGTTGAGCCTCGCGCGCGAACATGACTTGCTGGTGACGGTGGAAGAGAATACCGTGCAGGGCGGGGCGGGCAGCGCGGTGGCCGAGTGTTTGCAGCGGTATGGTGTGGCGATTCCGCTGCTGCAGCTCGGTTTGCCGGATGTTTTCCTGGAGCAGGGCGACCCGGCGCAGATGCTCGCCGGCTGCGGCCTGGATGCACGCGGTATTGCCGACTCGATTATCGGGATGTACGAAATTTGAGGCGGCCATTTTCCAGCCCGCTCCATCCTTCCCGCCGCCCCGGGCAAGGGGAGGCCGTGAAGGGGGCGGGCAGGTATAATTCCGCGTCATTACGCACCATGAGGGCACCATGAATTCTTCCCAATCCAACGTTATCGCCGATGTGCAAAACCTGGCCGACACGCGCCATCTGGCGATCAACAAGGTCGGCATCAAGAGCATCCGCCATCCGGTCATCGTCAGGGACAAGAGCGCCGGCGGGGTGCAGCACACCGTCGCCACCTTCAACATGTACGTGCACCTGCCGCATAACTTCAAGGGCACGCACATGTCGCGTTTTGTCGAGATACTCAACCAGCACGGGCGCGAGATCTCGGTGGAGTCATTCGAAAGCATCCTGCGCGAAATGGTCGAGAAGCTGGAGGCGCAGTCCGGCTATATCGAAATGGCTTTCCCGTATTTCATCAACAAGACCGCGCCGGTATCCGGTGTGCAGAGCCTGCTGGACTACGACGTCACTTTCATCGGCGAGATCGTCAACGGGCAATACCGTTTCACCATGAAGGTGCTGGTGCCGGTCACCAGCCTGTGCCCCTGCTCCAGGAAGATTTCCGAGCGCGGCGCGCACAACCAGCGTTCGCATGTGACCATCACCGTGCGCACCAACCATTCCGTATGGATAGAAGAAGTGGTGCGTTATGCCGAAGAGCAGGCATCGTGCGAGCTGTACGGCTTGCTCAAGCGTCCGGATGAGAAATTTGTCACCGAGCGCGCCTATGACAACCCCAAGTTCGTCGAGGACATGGTGCGCGATGTCGCGGCGTCGCTGAGCCTGGATAAACGCATTGATGCATATGTGGTGGAATCGGAAAACTTCGAATCCATTCACAACCACTCTGCCTATGCGTTGATTGAACGCGACAAGACGAAGGAGTTGTAGGGGCGCGATTCATCGCGCCCCAACAGTTATTTAATTTGACATGAAACCCATCGCCATTTTCCGCCATGCCGCAACCGAAGGTCCCGGTTACTTTACCGATTTTCTCCACGAGCGCGCCATTCCGTGGCAGCTCATCCGCATTGATGCCGGGGATGCCGTGCCGCAGGATGCAAATGTTTATTCCGGACTGGTGTTCATGGGCGGGCCGATGAGCGTGAACGACGACCTGCCGTGGATACCGCCGGTGCTGGCGCTGATCCGTCAGGCAGTGGCGCGGGACATTCCCGTGCTCGGACACTGCCTCGGCGGGCAACTCATATCCAAGGCGCTGGGCGGCGTGGTGACGCGCAATCCGGTCAAGGAAATCGGCTGGGGGACTGTGACGGTATCCGGCAACGATACTGCGCGCGCATGGTTCGGCAATATCCAGTCGTTCGAAGCCTTTCACTGGCACGGCGAAACCTTCGGCCTGCCGCAAGGCGCGGCCCACTTGTTGTTCAGCGCATACTGTGCCAATCAGGGCTACGCGCTGGGCAAACACCTTGCGCTGCAATGCCATGTGGAAATGAACGAGCAGATGATCCGCGACTGGTGCGAGGTGGGCGCGAGTGAAATTGCCGCCAGTACCGGCAGCCCGGCGGTACAGTCCGCAGCAACCATGCAGGCGCAAATGGCGGACAAACTGCCGCAACTGCATGCCGCTGCGCGGCAGCTCTATCAGCGCTGGGTTGCGGGGCTGGCTAACCAGAGCAGCTTCCGGGAATAGCGCCTGGCCGGGGTGGTTCTGGCGTATTCACGAAAAACCAGAGCTGGCGCTCTGTTGAAATCTGTTGCTCCCCTGTCATCGTTTCGGCACAATAGGTGCGAGCAGGGTCATCCTTAAAGAGGCACACCGTCTGTGCGTTGTCGAATAGACGGCGAGCTCCGCAGGACAGATCATGTCAGGCAGACATGGCATTGAGAGCCGGGCAAATCTGCGCGGCATCCACGGGCCTTGTCCGGTGGCTTCCCAGCGCCATGTGGCTTGCCAGCGGCTGTCGGCGAATATTGTTGCCCTACTGCATTCTAATCGCATAAATCAAGGGAGTCAGCCATGACCAAGGTTCTAGTTCTTTATTACAGCATGTACGGACATATCGAAGCGCTGGCGCAAGCCGTGGCCAAGGGTGCGCGCGAAGTGGAGGGGGCGAGCGCCGTGATCAAGAGGGTGCCGGAAATCATTCCCGAAGACCGGGCGCGGGCGATAGGCGTAAAACTCGATCAACCCGCCCCGATTGCCACCACCGATGAGCTTCCCGATTATGATGCGATTATTTTTGGCACACCGACCCGGTTTGGCAACATGACGGCGCAGATGCGCAACTTCCTCGACCAGACCGGCGGGCTGTGGATGAAAGGCGCGCTGATCGGCAAGGTCGGCAGCGTATTCACTTCCAGCGCCACCCAGCACGGCGGGCAGGAGAGCACTATCCTCTCGTTCCACAC
>JAGWMH010000091.1 GCA_028871775.1 Betaproteobacteria bacterium | reverse complement strand
CAACCCTGCTGCGCCGGCAGAAAACATACCGGCCCCACACAGGCAGACAATCATCAACATGCTTCAGGAAACGAAAGACCCGGACGGAGATGAGCGCCTGGCCGCCTGGATTGCTGCCATAGGCAACAGTACTTTCGGCTTTAGCGACAACGTCACATATATACCCAAAGGCAAAGGCTCGTGGAAACATGCCGCACTCGGCACGGATGCGGAGGAAGACGATCCCTCGTGGAAATATGATTTTTGGCCCTCTTTCCTGGATTCGGACTGGCGGCTTTTTCACGATGCCTTACAGGCCCACAGGCTTTATGTACTAACCGAGTTGTTGCCTGGTTATGGAATCTCGGCTGCCTAAGAAAACAACTTTTGTCTCATTCCCCCCCCAACCCCGCTCGCGGGAGAGGGGAGTTTACTTGGCAGGCCAATCCAATTCCACCCACTCGCAGTTGGCGATGCCGTCATGGCGAGTTATCTGTTCAGGATCGCCAATGGTCAGGGCCAGCGCGGCGAGGATGGGGTTTTCGTGGGACACGGCCAGCACCGTTCCATCCGGGTGGCGCGCGGTGATTTCATCCATGAAGCTGCGCAGCCGCTCCATCTGTTCCAGGAAAGATTCGCCTCGCTCCGGTTTGATGTGCAGCGGATCGGGGCGCACCAGATCTCTGAACACATGGACCGGCAGGCCATCCAATCCGGTATGGCGTTCGTTGAGGCGGGCATCAATGCGCAGCGGGCAGGCGTGGTGGCGCAGCAGGATTTCGGCGGTCTGCTGGGCGCGCAAGAATTCGGAAGCGTAGGCGTGGGTGAAGCGCACCGCGCGCAATATATTTGACGCGGCCTCGGCCTGAGCCCTGCCCCGCTCTGTGAGATTCACGATGCGCGCAGGGTTATCGTTGATGCGGTCAGCGACATTCGCCTCGCTTTCGCCGTGGCGGATCAGCGTTATTTTCATTGCCTGCACCACATTGCCATATTAACCACGATTTTGTCGTTCCCGCCCTTCGATAAACTCAGGACAGGCTGACCTACGGTCAAGCGGGAACCCAGTAATTTAATCGGCTGGATTCCCGCACCCTCTCCTCAATCCTCTCCCGCTCGCGGGAGAGGAGGCAATCGCCCCTTCTCCCTCTGGGAGAAGGTTGGGATGAGGGATGGCGGGAATGACGACCGTTTAATTTGAAGTAAAAAACCGTCCGCTCATTTCTTCCAGCCCCAGCGTTTGCAGCACTTCATGCAGGCGCTCGGCTGCGCGCTTGCGCGGCAGGTTTTTGAAACTCGCGATGATGAGTTCATTTTTCATCGAGTGTTCCCAGCCAACCAGTTCGGTCACGGTGACTTGGTAGCCGTGCGCTTCAAGCTGCAGACAGCGCTGGCACCACGTCAATTTTGGCGGGTATTTCTATTTGGTGCTAGCATAATGCACAATGATGCCTTCCTCCTGCAAACCCGATGACTTAGACTGACGCAATGAGTGCCAAATTTCAGTGGGATGCAGAGAAGGCTCAAGACAACCTCAAGAAGCACAATGTTTATTTTGAGGAAGCTGCAACTGCTTTTTATGATCCGTTGTCTGTTGTAATACCAGACCCGGATCATTCGCGGGGTGAAAACCGGTTTTTATTGCTTGGTATGTCCAGCCATATGCACCTTCTGGTGGTGGCACATACTGATCGGAATGATGAAATACGTATCATCAGTGCTCGTCCTGCGACACGACATGAAAGGAAATATTATGAAGACTCCTGATGAAGAAATGCGTCCTGAATATGATTTTTCTGGTGGCGTGCGCGGAAAGTACGTCACAAGGCTTGCACAGGGTACTAATGTTGTTGTCCTGGACAAAGATGTCGCCAAGGAATTTGAGAATTCCGCTGCGGTAAATGATGCACTTCGTGCGTTGATAGGTGTTATTCAGAAACATCGTGGGAAAAAGCCGGCCAAGCGCCCAAAGCAACCCGCGTAGAACGCAATCTCCCAGCCCTAAAGAGGGCAGCATCGCGGCGTTTCTTTTGATGCGGTCAAACCGTCGTAAAAAACCGCCCGCTCATTTCTTCCAGCCCCAGCGTGTGCAGCACTTCATTCAGGCGCTCGGCTGCGCGCTTGCGCGGCAGGTCTTTGAAACTCGCGATGATGAGTTCGTTTTTCATCGAGTGTTCCCAGCCCACCAGTTCGGTCACGGTGACCTGGTAGCCGTGCGCTTCGAGCTGCAGGCAGCGCAGCACGTTGGTGACGTGGCTGCCGAATTCGCGGGTGTGAATCGGGTGGCGCCACAGTTCGGTCAGGGCATTTTTCGCAAGTTCCCTACTTTTATTTTTGCGCAGCGCCGCGGCCACTTCGGCTTGGCAGCATGGCACCAGCACGATGAATTTCGCCTGCTTCTGCAACGCAAAACGGATCGCGTCGTCCGTGGCGGTGTTGCATGCATGCAGCGCGGTCACCATATCCACCCTGTCGGGCAACTGATCGGACTCTATGGATTCCTCCACCGACAGATTGAGGAAGGTCATGCCGGAAAAACCCAGGCGCGCAGCCAGTTCGCGCGCATGCACGACCAGCTCGTCGCGCCTTTCGATGCCGTAGATGTGTGAGTTATCGTTCAGCGTCTTGAAAAACAGGTCGTACAGGATGAAGCCCAGATAGGATTTCCCCGCCCCGTGATCCACCAGTTGAATATCGGGATGGTCCTGCCGAATTTCCTGCAGCAGCGGCTCGATGAATTGATAGAGATGATAAACCTGCTTGAGCTTGCGGCGGGAATCCTGGTTCATCTTCCCGTCGCGCGTAAGGATGTGCAGCTCTTTCAGCAGCTCAATCGATTGGCCGGGTCTTATTTCGTTTTTGTCACTCATCTATTATTTAGGGGGAACGCTGAATAAGGATGTCATCGCGAGGAGTGAAGCGACGTGGCGATCCACAGCTATGTGATCCTTGATGCTTTCTGGATTGCTTCCCGCCACGCTTCGCTCGCGGCTGAAAGCCGCTCGCAATGACGGTCTTGGGCTTGTTCAGAGTTTCCTCAGATTTTTGTAATGCCACAAATTGTATGGTGCCGCATCTCACCGGCTGTACGCTTCCGTCGCATAGCGGCGCATCATGCGGTGGCTGTTGAAATACGAGGCGTTCTTGCTGATCGCACCCTTCATCACCTTGAGCCACCCGCCGTCGCTGTGGCCGTAATACAGCGGCAGCACCACTTGTTCGAGCTTGTCGTAAAGCACCTGCGCCTTGCCGTCGGCCATTCCCGCCGCATCGCCGATCGCCCAGCCGGTCACGCCCTCGATGCAGCCCTCAATCCACCAGCCATCCAGCACCGAGAGATTGGGCACGCCGTTGAACGCGGCCTTCATGCCGCTGGTGCCCGAAGCCTCGAGCGGTGGCAGCGGCGTGTTGAGCCACACGTCCACTCCTGCGGTCAGCGTCTGAGCCAGCGCCAGATCATAATCGGGCAGGTAGACCACCGGTATCGTGCCGGCGAGGTCGCGCGCATGCGCATACAGTTGCTCGATCAGGTGCTTGCCGCCCTCATCGCGCGGGTGCGCCTTGCCGGCGAGCACGATCTGGAAAGGGTGGTTACGCGCGATTGCCCGCAGCCGCTCCAGATCGGTGAACAGAAGGTCCGGGCGCTTGTATGCCGTCATGCGCCGCGCGAAGCCGAAAATCGGGACATCGGGCTTGAGCGATACGCCGGTGAGTGCCTGCACTTTCTCGATGAGATGCTGTTTCGCCTGGACATGCGCTTCCCAGATCGCGGTTTCCGGGATGCAGCAATCGGCGCGCATCAGCAACAGCGGCTCGTGGCACCAGCCCGGGAGGTAATGGTCATAGAGCTGGCGGAAACCTTCGGCGGCCCAGGTATACGGGTGCACGCCGTTGGTGATCGCATGCACCTTGTAACCGGGGAACATCGCGTTGGACACTTCGGCGTGTTTCTTGGCGACGCCGTTTACATATTCGCTCAGGTTCAGCGCCAGCCGCGTCATGTTGAGGCTGTCCTCGCCGGCCATGCGCTTGATGGTTTCCATGTCAAAGTCGTTATTCAGGACGCGCTGCACCAGGTCGTAGGGAAAGCGGTCATGCCCGGCCTCGACCGGAGTGTGCGTGGTAAAGCTGCACAGGCTGCGCACGTATGGAAGGTCGTAGAGCGATTCACCCGGACGGACGAACTCGGGCATGCGCGCGTGGCGGTGCAGCAATTCCAGCCCGAGCAGCGCGGAGTGCCCCTCGTTCATGTGGTAATGCCGGATGGTGAAGCCGAGCGCTTGCAGCAGGCGCACGCCGCCCAGCCCGAGCACGATTTCCTGCTTGAGCCGGTAGACGTTGTCGCCGCCGTAAAGATAGTGGGTGATTTCGCGGTCGTCGCTGCTGTTCTCACCCAAGTCGGTATCGAGCAGCAACACTGGCTGGCGGCCGCCCATGTGGCCTTCGAGCACATACAGCCAGGCGCCGATCCAGACCGTGCGGCCATCGATCTGCACGGCAATCTTGGCGTCGAGCGGCTGCGCCCAGTGCCTGAGTTCCCAGGTCGCCGCATGTTCCAGCTGCCGCCCCTGCGCGTCAATTTCCTGGCGGAAATAGCCGGCGTGGCTCACCAGGCTGACCGCCACCATCGGCAATTCAAGGTCGGTGGCCGAGCGCACGGTATCGCCGGCGAGCACGCCCAGACCCCCGGCATAGGTCGGGATCTCGCTGCGCAGCGCGATCTCCATCGAGAAATAGGCGACGCGCGGTTCATGGATGAATTCGTCGAGCATGATTGTTGTTCCTCTCGTAGGTGCGAATTTAGGGCACCTCTAAAAATTCAGATTTCGTCATTCCGGCGAAAGCCGGAATCCAGTATTTTGCGAGCATCCGCTTCGCGGATTGTCTGCTTACCCCACTTCAATAGGCTGGACACCGGCCTTCGCTGGTGTGACAAATTTTTAGAGACGCTTTTTTTCGCACATTGCTCATTGTTTAGTGCGAATAAATTCGCACCTGCACAATCACCAATTGCATCTTATAGGTTCATCAGCCCGCGCGCATTTCGAGCATCAGCTGATTAACCCGCTTAACAAAACCGGCGGGGTCGTCGAGCTGCCCTCCCTCCGCCAGCAATGCCTGGTCAAACAGCACCGCCGCCCAGTCGTTGAAATGTTTCTGTTCTTCCCTCAGGCGCTGCACCACCGGATGATTCGGGTTGATCTCCAGGATGGGTCGGGTGGGAGGCGCCTTCTGCCCGGCTGCCTTCAGGATGCGCGCCATGTTGCCGCCGATATCATGCTCGTCAGCCACCAGGCAGGCAGGTGAATCGGTCAGGCGGTGGGTCACCCTGACTTCCTTGACGCGCTCCGCGAGGCTCGCTTTTATTTTTTCGGTCAGATCCTTGTGGTCATTGGCCTGTTTTTCCTGTTCCTGTTTCTCGGCTTCGTCCTCCAGCTTGCCCAGGTCCAGCCCGCCCTTGGCCACCGACACCAGCGGCTTGCCGTCGAACTCGGTCAGATAGCTTACCACCCACTCATCCACGCGCTCGGAAAGCAGCAGCACCTCGATGCCCTTCTTGCGGAACACTTCCAGATGCGGGCTGTTCTTCGCGGCATTGAAAGTTTCGGCGGTGATGTAATAAATCTTGTCCTGCCCTTCCTTCATGCGTCCGAGGTAATCGGCCAGCGAGACGGTTTCCGCATCGCTGTCCGCATGGGTCGAGGCGAAGCGCAGCAGGGCGGCAATCTTTTCCTTGTTGGCAAAATCCTCGCCCACTCCCTCCTTCAGCACCTGCCCGAACTCATCCCAGAATTTGGCGTATTTTTCCGAGTCGTTTGCCGCGAGCTCTTCCAGCAGGCCGAGCACTTTCTTGGTACAGCCGGCGCGGATCGCTTCAATGTCTTTCGACTCCTGCAGGATTTCGCGCGACACGTTGAGCGGCAGGTCGCCGGAATCAACCACGCCGCGCACGAAGCGCAGGTAGGACGGCAACAGCTGCTCGGCGTCATCCATGATGAACACGCGGCGCACATACAGCTTGATGCCGTGGCGCGCCTCCCGGTTCCACATGTCAAACGACGCACGCGCGGGAATATAAAGCAGCTGCGTGTATTCCTGGCGCCCTTCCACGCGGGCATGCGTCCATGCCAGAGGGTCCTCAAAATCATGCCCGACATGCTTGTAGAACGCCTTGTATTCATCGTCGGAAATATCGTTCTTGGAACGCGCCCACAACGCGGAAGCCTGGTTGACCGTCTCATCCTCGGCGGTGATTTCCTGCTTGCCCTCCTTCCATTCTTCCTTCTTCATCACGATGGGCTGCACGATGTGATCCGAATATTTGTGGATGATGGAGCGGATCCTGTGGCCGCTGAGCAGGTCGTCCTGGTCGGCGCGCAGATGCAGGGTGATCTCCGTGCCGCGCGCAGACTTGTCCAGCATCTCGATGGAAAACTCCCCGCCGCCGTCCGATTCCCAGCGCACGCCCTGGTCGGCCTTCTCCCCGGCGCGGCGCGTGGCGACCACCACCTTGTCGGCGACGATAAAGGCAGAATAGAAACCGACGCCAAACTGCCCGATCAGGTTCGCATCCTTCTGCTGATCCCCGCTCAGCCTGGCGAAGAATTCCCGGGTGCCCGATTTCGCAATCGTGCCCAGGTTGCTGATGACCTCGTCGCGGCTCATGCCAACGCCGTTGTCGCTGATGGTGAGCGTCCTGGCCTCCTTGTCGTAACTGATGCGGATTTGCAAATCCGCATCGCTTTCGAACAGCGTGGCATTGTGCAGCGCCTCGAAACGCAATTTGTCGCAGGCATCCGACGCGTTGGATATAAGTTCGCGCAGGAAAATCTCGCGGTTGGAATACAGCGAATGGATCATCAGCTGCAGAAGCTGCTTAACTTCCGTCTGGAATCCCATCGTTTCACGATTTGCAGCAATGTTCTCGGTCATACAAGCCCCCTCAGGTACGGTCAAAAAGAGTTCTGGGAGATGGAGTCTATCTGAAAAATTTCAAGTGCTGGTTTCAACTTTGCCTGTTAATCACAATGCTGTTCACTTAACCGTTCGTGGTGAGCTTGTCGAACCACCAGCCACTCACCCAAAGCCCTTCGACAAGCTCAGGGCGAACGGTCAATTTAATCTGCACTCCTTTAAGCGGAGTGGATATGATCACACGCACAGTGATGATCCAGGGCACCACTTCCGATGCGGGCAAGAGTACGCTGGTTGCGGCGTTGTG
>JAGWMH010000090.1 GCA_028871775.1 Betaproteobacteria bacterium | reverse complement strand
AAGAATCTCGCAGAAGATGAAAAGGTCATGAAAATATTGTTCATGAACGAGGCGATGAATGTAGCGAATAACTACAAGTACGTTTCAGATGAGCAGAAATTTGCAAAACTGGCCAGTGATCTGGGTGTAGACGGCGTTATCGGCATTACCGTAAATTTCTTGATCTCCTCTGGAAAGGGAACGTTAAGCGTCATGGGATTAAGTCTGGGCAAGAAGAGCTATAGCGCAGCAGCCTCGATATCAGCAGTAGCCTACAACAAGAAAGGTGAGGTTATCTGGAAGGATTCCACAATGAAAGAGGCGGATCCGGACGACACAAAGGCCATCATCCTCATCGACACCACAAGTATCTCCGATACGAATTTTGAGAAGTTCCATCCATCCGCTGTTGAAATTGGCAGCAAGGCCGTAGATACATTGCTTGCCCGCCTTGATGACACTATGAGTGGGAAAGAGGTCAGCCGTATTCAAAGCATAAAATGATTTATTGAATGGATTCGACCAAGCTACACCAGCTGCGGCAATCCCCACTTCGCTTCGTATTGAATGCGGCGCAAGTATAAGCCATCCGGCGCGAAGGTCGGGGCAGCTTGGTTGCGGTTGCGGCTTTCCAGTACCTCTTTCATCCACTGCGGCGGATGCTTGCCCTTGCCGACATACACCAGGCAGCCGACGATGTTGCGCACCATGTGGTGGAGGAAGGCATCGGCAGTCAAATCGAAAATGAGCGTATCGCCACTGTTCTGGATATCGAGTTGCGCGAGATTTTTGACCGGGGTTTTGGCCTGGCATTCGGAGGACCGGAAGGCGCTGAAATCATGTGCACCCAATAAATATTGCGCTGCCTCGCGCATTCCCTCCACATCCAGCTGCGCATGAAACCAGCCCACTTTGCCGTGATGCACGGCGCTACGCACCGGACGATTGATAAGCACGTACTGGTAGCTGCGCGCCTGCGCGGAAAAGCGGGCATGGAATTCATCCGGCACGGCGTGCGCCCACAGCACGGCGATGCTTTCCGGCAGCAGGGCATTGGCCCCTCGCACCCAGGCGGAGAGCGGGCGCTCTGCCTGCGTATCGAAATGCACCACCTGTTCCAGCGCATGCACGCCGGTATCGGTGCGCCCCGCAGCGATGATGGCAATGGGGTCGGCGGCAATGCCGCCCAACGCGGCTTGCAACGCATCCTGCACGGTGTGTCCCTCGGCTTGGCTCTGCCAGCCGAAAAACGGGCTGCCGTCATATTCCACACCCAACGCTATTCTCACGACAATCCCGGTGCGACTCTCACAACAGCACCAGCACCAGCGAGACACATCCCGTAACCAGCAGCAGGCCATCACGCAGAGTGAATTGGTTTGTATGCAGTTCGATGCTGTGTTGTCTGGCCTCCGCCGGCGCCCCCGCAAGGGGGGCGCCGGTGGGTGCCCCGCCGCTATGCGGCGACCCTTCCGCAGTCAGCAAGTGTTCGATGCTGCCGCGCCAATTGGCGGCGGTATCCAGCATGGCAGATTCGGCATAGTGCAGCGTCAACGCCAGGCGCACCGCCACGCGTTCACGCGACAGCCCAACATAGCGCAACGGATAAGCCAGGGTGTAGAGGCCGCTGATAAGTTGCTGTTGCGACAGCAGGCTCAACAGGATGGTCAAACCGGCCAGTACGAAAGACAGGCGGCACACTTGCAGCAGGCCATCGAGCAGCCCTTCGCGGGTCGGGCTGAATTGGGCAAGCGATGCCCACGCCGCTTCGCCCGGCGTGGCATAGGCATAGATGAACAGCAGCGACAGCATGATCCAGCGCGTGCGGCGCAGCAGTGTGAAAAAATGCGCGGCGGATAGCGCGCAGGCAACAACCAGCAGCGGCACACCGGCAAGCAGCAACCCGGCCGCTTGCAGCGACTGCATGGCAATGGTCAGGCAGACCCAGAGGAGGATAGACACGGCGGGATGCGGCATCGTAGTCATTCAGGAAAGCGGTCGGCTCAAATAAAAACGGCAGCCTGTAACTTCCAAGGCTGCCGTCGGATTGGGAATCGCGCTAGGCGAGCAGGTGCCGCATGATATCCTCGGCAGCTGCGCGCTGCTGCTCGTCGCCCTCAGCCAGCACTTCTTGCAGAATTTCGCGCGCGCCCGCGTTATCACCCATTTCCTGATAGGCCTTGGCGAGGTCGAGCTTGGTGGCGACGTCGTGCCAATGTGCATCTTTAGCTTCCGCTGCCGCAGCGGAAGCAGGCGCCGTTGGCTCACCCAGATCCAGGCTGATACCGCTCAGGTCAATGTCAACCGCTTCCTTGGCCGCGGCTTGCGCAGGAGCAGCAGACTTATCGGCGAGGGGAAAATCCAGCGTGAACGCCAAGGCATCGCCGGCGCTCGCCGAAATACCTGCTGCCGGCTTTTCTTCCGTAATCGCGGCTAGGGAAGGATGGGTGGAGGTTATATCAAAATCCATCGGTGTTTCCATGGTATGCAAGCCCACCGACGACGTGGCCAAGGTCTTTTCACCCTGTGGCGCATTGGCGCTTTCGCTTTCAATTGCAGCAGCGGCTGGCGCACCCAAACCCAGATCGAAATCCAGTCCCGCGACAGGCAGTGGTTCACTCTTGGCTTGCTCCACCGGTGCAGCTATTACCGGTTCGCCACCCTTGCCGCCATACGTCGGGTTGTTCGGCTCCAGGTTGCGGCCCATCTCGGCAGCTTGCGTCCACGCAGCCGCATCACCGGAATCCTGAACCCGGCGCGCGATATCGGAAAACGACCTGGTGTCCTTGCGATTCGCGTAGATGGACAGAAGCTTGAGCCGAATCTGATTGCTTGCGGGGTTCTTCTCCAGCGCATCTTTCAGGATTTCTTCCGCCTGCGCGTCACGGCCAAAGCTCATAAACAGGTCGGCTTCATTGATCGGATCGACATCCTCAGGCTGCGCCGGACTAATTGGGGCAGATGCTGCGGCATGCGTGAAATCACCCGTTTCCGGAGAAGGTGCAACCGGCGCGGAAACGCGACCGCTGGTAACGCCAATATCCTTTACATTTTCTTCGCTGCTACTCGATATTTTTTTCTCGGCCTTGCCACCTTTGCCGCGTCGAGCCAGCATAAAACCGAGGCCGCCCAGAGCCAGCAGGGCAGCCGCTCCGCCCGCCAGATAGAGCGGCTCGTCCAGCAGAGTGTCCAACATGGATGGCGGTGGAGGCACCACCTTGGGCACCGCTACCGGCCTTGCGGCAGGTTTGGCAGGTTTCACTGCGCTGGCAGGCGCCACGGCACTCGTTGCCGTGGCGGCAGATGCGGCAGGTTGGGGAACTGCGGCAGGCGCAACGACGGGAGCCGGTGTTGGCGGTTTGGCCTCAGCCTTGGCTGGCTCCGGTTTGGGTGCTGGCTTAATTTCGGCAGGTCCTTCGACTTTGCTCAGGACAGGCTTCGCCGGCGCTACAGGTTGTCCTTTCAATTCGATGAGGTGCTGCATTTCCTTGATGTTCTTTTCCAGCATGGCGACGCGCTCGTTGCTTTCCTTGAGTGCCTTGCTCCTGGCGATGGCTTCCTCCTCCAGCACATGAACCTTGCTCTGCAAAGCTTTTGTGTCCCCGGCTGCAACAGCCTTGTCGCCAGGCGCCTCACCCTTGGACAGCCTCACCACTTCCTTGGCGGATTCTTTGGCGGCGGGCGTCTTGTCGGCAACCGTGGTGCTGATCTTGCCGGTTGCCTCCTGCTTGGGCGCCTGCTCTGCCACAGCCCCGCTGGCGGCTGCGAGTTTTTGTTTATAGGCGTGCCAATCGGCAACCTGCACGCGAATTTCCTTTACCGCTTCCGCCTGTGCCAGTTTGTCCAAATCCTGGCTCGCGGGCATATGCAGAATTTTCCCGGTCTTCAGGCGATTCATGTTGTTGCCATCGAATGCACCGGCATTGGAGCGGTACAGAGCAACCAGCATGCGCTCCAGGCTGATATCAGCAGGCTTGGATTGAAGTGCAATTTTGCTCAACGTGTCGCCGCGTTTCACCTTGATGGTGCCGGATGCAATGTTACCGCTTTCGGGTGGTTTCCTGGCAGGAGCAGGGGTGGGCGCTTCTGCAGTTACTTTTTCCTCCACCGGAGCCGGAGCGATGGCTTGCACCGGCGCAGCCGCTGCGCTCGGTGCAACCGGTTTTACTTCCGCCGCCGCAGGTTGTTCCGCCTTGTAGCCCGGGGGGTCCAGCAGGAAAGTGTATTCGCGCAACAGTCTGCCGGAAGACCAGCTTAGTTCCACCAGCAGGCTGACGAACGGCTCGTTCACCGGCTGTATGGAAGTCACCTTGAGATAGGGCTCCCCGTTGGCACGCGTTTCAATCTGGAATTTCAGCTGGGGCAGGTCGCTGGGATAATCCATACCTGCGCCCTTGAATATGGCAGGGGATGCCAAGTGTGCAGACAGGCTGTTTTTTTCGGCCTTGCCGACTGCCACCAGTTCGATTTCCGCCTTCAGGGGTTCCCCCAGGGCGGTAGTCACATTGATGCCGCCCATCCCCACGGCACAGGCAACACCCGATAAGGTTAAACCGGCAATAAGCCCCAACGCTTTGACGATTGATTTCAGCACACTGCCACCTTAATAATTTTCTGAGTTATAAACAGGTTAACATCATGAAGTTAGTGATGCAAGCTCAATTCCTGCCTAACATCATGCACTAACCGGCATATTTCCAAACGGGTTACCCCTCAACCAGAATGCGCAACATGCGGCGCAACGGTTCCGCCGCGCCCCATAACAACTGATCCCCGACAGTAAACGCGGATAAGTATTCGCCGCCCATATCCATCTTGCGCAAGCGCCCAACCGGCACGTCAAGCTTGCCGGTGACTGCGGCGGGCGTCAGTTCGCGCATGGTCACCTCGCGCTGGCTGGGCACCACTCTCACCCAATCGTTGGCTGAAGCCAGCATGGCCTCGATCTCATTTAGCGGCACGTCCTTCTTCAACTTGATGGTCAATGCCTGGCTGTGGCAGCGCATCGCGCCGATGCGCACACACAGCCCGTCCACCGGGATCGGGCTGGCTTCGCGCCCGAGTATCTTGTTGGTCTCCGCCTTGCCCTTCCACTCCTCGCGGCTCTGCCCGTTGCCGAGGTCCTTGTCTATCCACGGGATCAGGCTGCCCGCCAGCGGCACGCCGAAATTGGCGGTGGGGAATTTCTCGTCGCGCAGGATGCCCGCAACTTCGCGATCTATGTCCAGGATCGCGGAGGCGGGATCATCCAGCAACACCTTGGCAACGCGGTGCGCCTCGCCCATCTGTGTCAGCAGTTCGCGCATGTTCTGCGCGCCCGCGCCGGAAGCCGCCTGATAAGTCATCGAAGTGAGCCACTCCACCAGGTTGGCCTTGAACAGGCCGCCCAGCGCCATCAGCATCAGGCTCACCGTGCAATTGCCGCCGATAAAATCCTTCTTGCCTTGCGCCAGCGCATCCCTGATGACACCCATATTAACTGGGTCCAGAATGATCACCGCGCTCTTGTCCATGCGCAGCGTGGATGCCGCATCAATCCAGTAGCCCTGCCAGCCCGCCGCGCGCAGTTTGGGGAACACCTCGGTAGTGTAATCGCCGCCTTGGCAGGAGATGATGACATCCATCGCCTTCAGCCCGGCAATATCTTTTGCGTCCTTCAGCGGCGGTGCGTCCCGACCGATATCCGGCGCCTTGCCGCCTACCTGCGAAGTGGTGAAAAACATCGGCTCGATCAAGTCGAAATCCCCCTCCGCGCGCATGCGCTGCATGAGCACCGAACCCACCATCCCGCGCCATCCTACCAGCCCTACTTTCAATTCAACCTCCTTAACCAAGCCTGCATCAATACCATTTGGCTACCCGCTACCAGCCAAGGCTACAAGCTCGCGACCACCGCATCGCCCATTGCCATGCAACCGACCTTCTGCATCCCGGCCTCGTAAATATCAGCGGTGCGCATCCCTTGCTGCAACACCTTGCGCACCGCGTTCTCGATGCGCTGCGCGATGTCTTCGCGCACAAAAGTGTAGCGCATCATCATCGCCAGCGACAAAATCGTCGCCAGCGGATTGGCGATGTCCTTGCCCGCGATGTCCGGGGCGGAGCCATGGCACGGCTCATACAACCCCTTGTTGTGCGCATCCAGCGAAGCGGACGGCAGCATGCCGATGGAGCCGGTCAGCATCGAAGCCTCGTCCGACAGGATGTCGCCGAAAATGTTGCCGGTCAGAATCACATCGAACTGCTTGGGTGCGCGCACCAGTTGCATTGCGGCATTGTCCACATACATGTGGGACAAATCCACCGCGGGATATTCCTTCGCCACCTCGGTGACAATCTCGCGCCAGAACATGCTGGTGTCCAGTACGTTGGCCTTGTCGACCGAGCACATTTTCTTATTGCGTTTCAGCGCGATCTGGAAGCCGACATGCGCCACGCGGCGAATTTCCGACTCGCTGTACAGCATGGTGTCAAACCCTTGCCGCTCGCCGTTGGGAAGCTGGCGGATGCCGCGCGGCTGGCCGAAATAAATGTCGCCGGTCAGTTCGCGCAAAATCATGATGTCCAAACCCGACACCAGTTCCGGCTTCAGACTGGAGGCATTGACCAGTTCGGGATACACCATCGCCGGGCGCAGGTTGGCAAACAGACCCAAACCCTTGCGTATGCGCAACAGGCCTTGCTCCGGGCGCATAGGCCGCGGCAGCGTATCGTATTGATAACCGCCCACCGCGCCGAGTAGCACCGCGTCGGCGGCAAGCGCCAGTTTCTCGGTTGCGGGTGGAAACGGATCGCCTGCCGCGTCATACCCCGCGCCGCCGAGATGCGCGTATTCCATCTCGATCTTCAGGCCGTCGCTGCGCAATGCCTCCAGCACTTTCACCGCCTGTGTGACGATCTCCGGCCCGATGCCATCACCCGGCAATACTGCAATCTTCATGAATTCCCTTTCTTCCTAATTCGTAGGTCGGGTTTCAACCCGACATGTCGGGCTAAAGCCCGACCTACATATTTTCAGGCAAACAGCCATGGCTGTTCCGCGCGATGCTTCGCCTCGTAAGCCTTGATCTCGCCCACATGCTGCAAGGTCAGGCCGATATCATCCAAGCCGTTCAGCAGACAATGCTTGCGGAAGGCTTCCACCTCGAATTTATATATCGCACCATCCGGTGCGCTGATGGTCTGCTGCTCAAGATCAATCTTCAGCCTGTAGCCGACATTCGCCTCCACCGCCTTGAACAGCGCGTCCACTTTTTCTGCATCCAGGCGAATCGGCAACAAGCCATTCTTGAAGCAGTT
>JAGWMH010000089.1 GCA_028871775.1 Betaproteobacteria bacterium | reverse complement strand
TCAACCCCGCACAGCACTTGCACGGCAAGGCCGGCGGCAGAAATTTTTTGCGTCAGCCTTGCGGCGGCGGCCTCGTCCAGCAGCACAGCGTAACGCGGCTTGAAGCGGATGCATTGTTCAAACAGCGCATCTTCCTGGCGTTGTGCGGTGAGCGCCAGTACGCTGTATTTGTCCGGGTGGCGCGCCACAATATCCAGTGTGCTGGCGCCTATGCTGCCGGTGGAACCGAGGATGGTAAGGTTTTGCATGATTAAAATTGTGAAATGTGAAATGTGAAATGTGAAACGTAGAACCGTCGCTTCGTTTCACCTTTCACAGCTTCACCTTCACCTTTCACAGTTTTGCCTTAGCCCAGTTTTTGGAGCAACATCGCCAAAGCGGCCAAGGGCAGCGTGGAAGTCAACGCATCGATGCGATCCAGCAGGCCGCCGTGGCCGGGCAGCAGCGCGCCGCTATCCTTGACCCCGGCCTGACGCTTGATGGCGGATTCAAACAGGTCGCCGAGTATCGCCAGCCCCGCCCACACCCAGGCTGCCAGAGTCAGCACGGGTAACGCCTGATAGGCAGCGCCGGGAAAACCGCCAAGCCAGATAACCAGCGGCACATAGGCGGCCACGCCGAGCAGCGCGCCGATCACGCCTTCCCATGTCTTGCCGGGACTGATACGGGGTGCAAGTCTGGTTCTGCCAAACTTGCGCCCGGTGAAATAGGCGGCGATGTCCGCCACCCACACCAGCCCCATCACACCGAGCAGCCACCACGGATTGGCCGCGCGCAGGTCCATCATCGCCAGGCCGGTCGGGATCAACAGCGCCCAGCCGGTTAACGCCATCAACACCGGCTGGCGCACTTGCCAACCGAGTGTTAACCAAGCGGGCACCACTACCAGCCACAACAGCACCGACACCGCATAAACCGGCAGGCGCGGCAAAGCATGGTTCATATCAAGCAGCACGATACCGATCATCACGGCCAGGGTCAGCCACCAATAGCCATTGGCAGCCTTCGCGGACAGCTTGGCCAGGCGCGCCCATTCCGATATTCCCTGCATCACCATGACAATCACCAGCACAACCCATCCCGGTGCGGGCAAGAAAAACAGCGCCGCCAGGAACAGCGCCAGCAGGATGATCGCGGTGATGACACGCTGCTTAAGCATCAGCCTTGCCTTCCGGTGCCTGGCCGCTCCGCAATTGTTCGCTGGTTCGTCCGAAACGCCGCTCGCGCGACTGGTAGGAGCGGATGGCGGCCTGCAATGCCTCGCGGTCAAAGGCCGGCCACAACGTATCGGTGAAATACAATTCGGTGTAAGCCATCTGCCACAACAGGAAATTGCTGATGCGCTGCTCACCCCCGGTGCGGATGAACAAATCCGGCTCCGGCGCATAGTGCATGGAAAGATAGGGTTCGAGTTCGAGTTCGCTGAAATTGCCGGACAGTTCCGGCTTGTCCCGCAGCATCGCCCGCACCGCCTGCATGATGTCCCAGCGGCCGCCGTAATTGGCAGCAATGGTGAGCGTCAGACCGGTATTGTCTGCGGTAAGCTGTTCTGCTTCGGCAATGCGGCGGTTGAGCTGGTCATCAAAATGGCTGCGGTCACCGATGATTTTGAGACAGATGTTGTTTTCGTGCAGCTTGGCCACTTCGCGTTCCAGCATTTTCAGGAACAACTGCATCAGGAACGAAACCTCGTCCGCAGGTCGGCGCCAGTTCTCACTGCTGAAAGCAAACACGGTGAGATATTTCACATCCAGTTCGCGGCAGGCCTTCACCGTTTCGCGCAAGGCCTCAACGCCGCGCTGATGCCCCGCCGCGCGCGGCAGGAAGCGCTTCTTTGCCCAGCGGCCATTGCCATCCATGATGATGGCGATATGGCGCGGAACACCGGAAGCGTTTGGGATAACGCGGGTTGAGCTCTGGAATGACGGCATGGAAATCCTTGGCTGGTAGCTGGCAGCTGGCAGCAAAACCGGGTTGGCTACCAGCTACCAGCTACTCGCTTTATATCAAACCGCCATCAGGTCGGCTTCTTTGGCTTGCAGCACCTTGTCTATTTCTGCGACAAAGCGGTCGGTCAGTTTCTGCACGTCATCCTGCGCGCGGCGCTCGTCGTCTTCGCTGACTTTTTTATCCTTGAGCAGTTTCTTGAGGTGTTCGTTGGAATCGCGGCGCACGTTGCGCACCGCCACCCTGGCGCTTTCCGCTTCGCCGCGCACCACCTTGATCAGGTCGCGGCGGCGTTCTTCGGTCAACGTGGGCATCGGTATGCGAATGACATCACCGTTGGTCGCCGGGTTCAACCCGAGGTCGGCATCGCGGATCGCCTTTTCCAGAGGAGCGACCATGTTTTTCTCCCACGGCTGCACGGCAATCGTGCGCGCATCAATCAGGGTCACGTTGGCTACCTGGCTGATCAGCGTGGGATTGCCGTAATAATCCACCGTCACATGGTCCAGAATGCCGGTGTGCGCCCGGCCGGTGCGCACCTTGCCGAAGTCCGCCTTGAGCGCTTCCAGCGTCTTGCTCATTTTCTGTTCGGTGCTTTTCTTGACATCGGAAATCATTACTTCACCCTCCATCAATTGCAATGTACCAGCGTCCCTTCATCCTGCTTTGTCACCACGCGCTTCAGCGCCCCCGGTTTGAAAATGCTGAACACGATGATGGGCAGGTTCTGGTCGCGGCACAGGGTCAGCGCAGTGGCATCCATCACCTTGAGGTTTTTGGCAATCGCCTCATCGAAACTCAGTTCCTGGTAACGGCTGGCGGAAGCGTCAATTTTCGGGTCGGCGGTGTACACGCCGTCCACCTTGGTCGCCTTGATGACGACTTCCACGCCCATTTCCACGCCGCGCAAGGCTGCGGCGGTATCGGTGGTGAAGAAGGGGTTGCCGGTGCCGGCGCCGAAGATCACTATCTTGCCCTCTTCCAGATAGCGCAGCGCCTTGCCGCGTATGAACGGTTCGGCCACCTGCTCCAGGTTGAGCGCGGACTGCACTCGGCATTCCAGCCCCTGGCGCTTCATGGCGTCCGACAGAGCCATGGCGTTCATCACCGTGGCCAGCATGCCCATATAGTCGGCAGTGGCGCGATCCATGCCTTCGGCGGCAGGTGCCACGCCGCGGAAAATATTGCCGCCGCCAATCACCACCGCCACCTGCACTCCCAGCGCAACCACCTCGCCGATCTCACCCACAATACGCTCAATTACCGCACGGTTGATGCCGTAGCTGTCATCGCCCATCAGTGCTTCGCCTGACAGCTTGAGCAGGATGCGTTTGTAGGTGGCGGCCATCTGCTTATACCTTTGCGGCAGCGGCTGCGGCGGCCGCCACTTCGGCGGCGTAATCCTCGACCTTTTTCTCGATGCCCTCGCCCACCACGAACATCTGGAACGCGGAAACGGAAGCGCCCTTGCCCTTCAGCAACTGTTCGATGGTCTGCTTGCCGTCCTCGGCCTTGACGAACACCTGCCCGAGCAGCGTCACTTCCTTGAGGAATTTCTGCACCGTGCCGTCGGCGATTTTTTCCAGCATGGCTTCCGGTTTGCCGGCTTCGCGCGCCTTCTCGATCGCGATGCGGCGCTCGGTGGCAACCTCCTCGGCATTCACGCCGGAAGCGTCTATCGCCTTCGGCTTGCTGGCCGCAATGTGCATCGCCAGATCCTTGCCCAGCACCTCATCGCCGCCGGCATAATCCACCATCACGCCGATCTTGTTGCCGTGCAGATAGGAAGACAGCTTGCCGGAAGTCGTGGCATAGCGCGCGAAGCGGCGCACGCTGATGTTCTCGCCCAGTTTCATCAGCAGGGCCTTGCGCACCTCTTCCACCGTCCCGCCGCCAGGCAGTGCAACGGCGGACAATGCCGCAACATCGGCAGGATTATTCTGCGCAACGGCTTGCGCCACATTCCTGGCGAAAGCCATGAGGTCTTCATTTCTCGCCACGAAATCGGTTTCGCAATTCACTTCCGCCAGCGCACCGGTCTTGCCGTCCGCGCTGATAAATACGCCAACCACGCCCTCGGCCGCCACGCGCGAAGCCGCCTTGCTCGCCTTGGCGCCGCTCTTGATGCGCAGCAGTTCTTCGGCCGCCTTGAAGTCGCCATTGGTTTCCGCCAGCGCCTTCTTGCAATCCATCATGCCGAGGCCGGTTGCCTCGCGCAGTTCCTTCACCATACCTGCGGTAACTTCCGCCATTTTCCTGCTCCTCGAAATTCAAAACTTATAAAAAAAGGGCTTGCGCCCTTTGTTAGCGTGCAGCTTGTAGCCGGCGGGTAGCCAAAAACCGCGCGTTGCGCGACTCATCAGCTACTAGCTACCCGCGACCAGCTACTGGCTATGAATCAAGCCGCCTGTTCTTCGACCTGCGCCACCACCTCGTTGAGCGCCTGCTCGCGACCTTCCAGCACCGCATCGGCCACGCCGCGCGCGTACAGGCGTATCGCCTGGCTGGAGTCGTCGTTGCCCGGAATGATGTAGTCCACGCCAATCGGGGTATGGTTGGTGTCCACCACGCCGATCACGGGAATGCCGAGTTTCTGCGCTTCCACGATGGCGCCTTTCTGGTAGCCGACATCGATCACGAAAATTGCGGTGGGCAGGCCCTGCATATCCTTGATGCCGCCGAGACTGCGGTTCAGCTTCTCCAGTTCGCGCTGCATCATCAGGCCTTCCTTCTTGGAAATCTTCTCCACGCTGCCATCCTGGATCATGGTTTCCAGGTCATGCAGGCGTTTGATGGATTGCTGCACCGTCTTGAAATTGGTGAGCATGCCGCCCAGCCAGCGGTGATCGACATAAGGGCAGCCGCAACGAACTGCTTCTTCCCTGATGATGTCGCGCGCCTGGCGCTTGGTCGCCACGAACAGCACGGTGCCTTTGCCGGCAGCCAGCTTGCGCACGAACTTCATCGCGTCGTTGTACATGACAACGGTTTTTTCCAGGTTGATGATGTGTATCTTGTTGCGATGGCCGAAAATATAAGGGGCCATCTTGGGATTCCAATAACGGGTCTGGTGTCCGAAATGGACGCCCGCTTCCAGCATTTGACGCATAGTTACAGCCATAATTACTCCATGTGTTAAGGGTTAAGTTCTTCCACCCGTCAGCCTGACCATTGCTGGCACCCCAACATGAACGAGTGTGTGAATTTCCGTTTGGCCGCGCTGATGAACCGCCGGACAAACGGGGCGCGCATTGTACCACCGGCACCGCCCGCGCTCAACAATTACCGAAGGACCAGGCTATACGCCCTCCTGGTCCAGATCAAACGCCTTGTGCAGCACGCGCACAGCCAGTTCCAGGTATTTCTCGTCGATCACCACAGAGATTTTTATTTCCGAGGTGGAAATCATCTGGATGTTGATGCCTTCTTCCGCCAGGGTGCGGAACATCTTGCTGGCAATGCCCACGTGCGACCGCATGCCGACACCGACCACCGACACCTTGGCGGTCTTGTTGTCGCCGATCACTTCGCGGGCGCCGATGTGTTTCTGCACCTGGTTTTTCAGGACATTCATCGCCTTGTCGAATTCGTTGCGATGCACGGTAAAGGAAAAATCGGTGGTGCCGTCCACGCTGACGTTCTGGATGATCATGTCCACGTCAATATTGGCTTCGCTCACCGGGCCCAGTATCTGGTACGCGATGCCCGGCTTGTCCGGCACTCCGCGCACGGTAATCTTTGCTTCGTCGCGGTTGAATGCTATGCCTGAAATAATCACCTGTTCCATTTTGTTGTCTTCCTCAAAAGTAATCAGCGTGCCTTCGCCTTCTTCATCGAAGCTGGAGAGCACACGCAACTTGACCTTGTATTTACCGGCAAACTCGACCGAACGGATTTGCAGCACTTTGGAACCGAGGCTGGCCATTTCCAGCATCTCCTCGAAGGTAATGCTTTTCAGCCTGCGCGCTTCCGGCACCATGCGCGGGTCGGTGGTGTATACCCCGTCCACGTCGGTATAGATCTGGCATTCGTCGGCGTGCAGCGCCGCGGCAATCGCCACACCCGTGGTATCGGAGCCTCCGCGCCCCAGCGTAGTGATGTTGCCGTCTTCATCCACCCCCTGAAAACCCGCCACCACCACCACGCTGCCATTGGCCAGATCGTTGCGGATATTCTGTTCATCTATGCTGAGGATGCGCGCCTTGGTAAAGGCGCTGTCGGTGAGTATCCTGACCTGCGCGCCGGTGTAGCTTTTGGCTTTCAGCCCCAGTTCCATCAACGCCATGGAAACCAGACCGATGGTCACCTGCTCACCGGTGGAAACCACCACATCAAGCTCACGCGGGTCGGGCTGCGCCTGGATTTCCTTCGCCAGCGCAATCAGGCGATTGGTCTCGCCGCTAATGGCGGAAACCACTACCACCACCTGATGCCCCTGCCCCCTGTATCTCGCCACGCGGCGCGCCACGCTCTTGATGCGTTCCGCGCTGCCTACCGAAGTGCCGCCGTATTTCTGAACAATCAATGCCACGATATTCCCATGCCTGTCTTACGAAAAGGGCCGAATTCTACCCTAAACAGCCGCAAAAAACGAGGACGCCCTGCTCCTTCAGGGCCTTTAATCCTGAGCGCAGTCGAAGGATCAGGACAGGCTCTGTTACACTGGCACATCTTGCAATACAGCGCCCACAATATGCCCAAGATTACTCCGCGCAACTATCCGGAAGACGCCGCGCAATGTCTTGCCGATGCAGGAATCGCCCCCCTGTTCGCGCGCATCTATGCGGCACGCGGCATCACTGACAAGGCGCAGCTGGAAACCGGCCTGGACCGCCTGCTGCCCTGCACCCGGCTGAAAAATGCACAACAAATGGCCGTATTGCTGGCCGATGCCATCGCCGCGCAACGCCGGATACTGATTGTCGCGGATTACGATGCCGACGGCGCCACGGCCTGTGCCGTCGGCCTGCGCGGCTTGCGCGCATTCGGTGCGCAAGTGGATTTCATCGTGCCCAACCGCTTTGAATATGGTTACGGTTTGACGCCGGAGATTGTCCACCTGGCTGCAAAAAACAAGCCTGACGTCCTGCTCACTGTAGACAACGGCATCGCCAGCGTGGAAGGCGTGGCCGAAGCCAACCGGCTGGGTATGCAGGTGCTGATCACCGACCACCACCTGCCCGGCGATGCCTTGCCGGATGCGCTTTGCATCGTCAATCCCAACCAGCCGGGCTGCGATTTTCCCAGCAAGCATCTGGCGGGTGTCGGCGTGATGTTCTATGTGCTGCTGGCGCTGCGCGCGGAGCTGCGCGCACGCGACGCATTTGCAGAACAAGCTGAACCCAACCTCGCCAACCTGCTCGACCTGGT
>JAGWMH010000088.1 GCA_028871775.1 Betaproteobacteria bacterium | reverse complement strand
GTGATGCCCCACCGCTGCCAGCCAGGCGAAACCGAAGATGGACACCACCTGCACTACGCCGAACAGCCACAACGCCCTATTGATGCCGATCTTCACCATCCACAGGCCGCCGAGCAATCCGCCGATCACCGCAGGCCACAGCCCTGCATTCTTCGCGACCAGCCCGATCTGGGTTTTGGAGAAGCCCATGTCCAGATAGAACGGCGTGGCGAGCGCGGTGCACATGCTGTCGCCGAGCTTGTAGAAAAACAGGAAGGCGAGGATCAGCAGCGCGCTGTTCCAGCCACGGCGGGTGATGAACTCATGGAACGGCTCGACCACCGCTACGCGCAACGTCTTGGGCGGGGTGGCGCGATGCGGTTCCTGCACCAGCAGCGTCATCGCCATGCCGGGCAGCATGAACAAAGCGGTGACGAGGAACACCGTGCCCCACGGCAGGAAGTCGGCGAGAATCAGCGACAGCGAGCCGGGCACCAGGCCGGCGATGCGGTAGGCATTCACATGCACCGCATTGCCCAGCCCCAGTTCGTTATCCGCCAGCAATTCGCGGCGGTAGGCATCCAGCACGATGTCCTGCGTGGCGCTGAGAAAGGCGAGTGCCGTTGCAATGTAAGCGATGGTGCGCAGATCGCTCTGCGGCGAGAACGCCCCCATCGCGGCAATCACCGCCAGCAAGCCAAGCTGGGTCAGCAGCATCCAGCCGCGCCGCCGCCCGAGCACGGGCAGCACGTAGCGGTCGAGCAGCGGCGACCACAGGAATTTCCAGGTGTAGGGAAACTGGATCAGCGCGAACAGGCCGATGGTCTTGAGATCGACCTGCTCGCTGCGCAGCCATGCGGGAACCAGGTTGAACAGCAGGTACAGCGGCAGGCCGGAGCTGAAGCCGGTGAACACGCAGATCAGCATGCGGCGGGTGAAGAGTTGTTGCCAGACGGTCATAATTTATTGAACAAAATTATTCGCGAATAAAATCTCCCTCATCCTAACCCTCTCCCAAAGGGAGAGGGGATCTAGCTCCTTCCCCCTCCGGGGGAAGGCTGGGATGAGGGAATACGTTTGGAATTTACATTGCACGCTGAAAGCGGTACACCGCCATGCCGCCGAGCAGGTTGGGCAGCAGGTGAACTTCGCTGTCGCCCGTCATTACGCGGCGTTCGAGGATGTGCACCCGGTATTCGGCGCAGAAGTCCTCGAAGTCGTGCAGCGTGCACAGGTGGACGTTGGGCGTGTCATACCACTGGTAGGGCAGGTCCCTGGACACCGGCATGTTGCCGCGCAGCACGTGGAGGCGGTTCCGCCAGTAGCCGAAGTTGGGAAAGCTGACGATGCCCTCGCGCCCCACGCGCAGCATTTCCTGCACCAGCGCTTCGGTGTGGCGCGTGGCTTGCAGCGTCTGCGACAGGATGACGAAATCGAAGGCGTCGCTCTCGAAGCCGGAGAGCCCGGATTCCAGGTCGCCCTGGATCACGTTCACGCCGTTCTGGATGCACGCCACGATGTTGAGGTCGTCAATCTCCACGCCGTAGCCGCGCACCTTGCGCGTGTCATTCAGGTAACGCAGCAGGCTGCCGTCGCCGCAACCGAGGTCGAGCACCGAAGCGCCCTGCGGGATCCACGCCGCGATGGCGGCGAAGTCCGGGCGGGCGGCGGCGAGCGAGGAGTGGTCGTGCGCGCTCATGCCAAGCATCCTCCAACCGGGGAACCCGTCATTCCCGCGAAAGCGGGAATCCAGCAATAGAATATTCCGCAAAGCGGACAAAACCAATCATGCTGTCCCGCTTCGCGGGGTATTTCTCGATTGACTGGATTCCCGCTTTCGCGGGAATGACGCGCTAATGGGATTTTCTGATTCATGCGGAAAACTCCCTGGCGATGCGATCGAGATAAGCATGCATCACCTCGTGGTAATGCGTGTGCTGCATCAGGAACGAATCGTGCCCGTGGGTCGAGGTGATCTCGCCGTAGCTCACGTTCAGGCGGTTGTGCAACAGCGCCTTGACGATGGCGCGCGAACGCTCCGGCGAGAAGCGCCAGTCGGTGGTAAACGATAGCACCAGAAAATTCGCGCGGGCGGCGGCAAAAGCCTTGTTCAGGTCGTCGCCGTGTTCGTGTGCGGGGTCGAAATAATCCAGCGCCTTGGTCATCAGCAGGTAGGTATTGGCGTCGAAATGCGCAGCGAACTTGTCACCCTGATGGCGCAAGTAGGACTCGATCTCGAATTCGATGTCGTAGCTGTAGCCGTACTTGCCGGAGCGCAAGCCGCGCCCGAACTTGTCCGCCATCGCATCGTCCGACAGGTAGGTGATATGCCCCAGCATGCGCGCCAGGCGCAGGCCGCGCGTAGGCACCACGCCATGCCCGTAAAAATTCCCGCCGTGGAAATCCGGGTCGGTCAGGATGGCGTTGCGCGCCACATCGTTGAAAGCGATATTCTCTGCGGTGAGGCGCGGCGCCGTGGCGATCGCCAGCACGTGGCGCACGCGCTCCGGGTGCGACAGCGACCACTGCATCGCCTGCATCCCGCCCAGGCTGCCGCCCATCACGGCGGCGAACTGTCTGATGCCGAGCAAATCGGCCAGACGCGCCTGCGATTCGACCCAGTCTTCCACTGTCACCACCGGAAAGCTCGCGCCATAAGGCTTGCCGGTTTCCGGATTGGTGCTGGAAGGGCCGGTGGAGCCATGGCAGCCGCCGAGATTGTTCACGCCGATGACAAAGAATTTACTGGTATCGATCGGCTTGCCGGGTCCGATCATGGTGTCCCACCAGCCCACATTATTGGGGTCATCGGCGTAATAGCCCGCCACGTGATGGTGGCCGGACAGCGCATGGCAGACCAGGATGGCGTTGGACTTGTCGCGGTTCAGCGTGCCGTAGGTTTCATACACCAGCTCGTAGCGCGGCAACTCTGCGCCGCTCTTGAATAACAGAGGGGTATCAAACTGTGCGCGCTGTGCGCTGACTACGCCGACGGAATGTGGACTATTGGGCATTGCAAAGCAAATTAAGATGTTGCGCGATTATAGCGCAGAGCCCGGTCAGCGGCTGCTCACGCATTCAGCTTGTCCAGCAACTCGCGAACCCGCATCGGGTCATCCGCGCGCAGAATTTTCTGCGTGAGCGCTGCGATTTCCGGCAGGCTGGTGGTGAGCACGCGCTGCTTGGCGCCGAGCAGTTGCGCCGGGTTCATGGAAAACTGGCGCAGGCCGAGGCCGAGCAGCAGGCGCGTGTAGGCGAGATCGCCGGCCATTTCGCCGCACACCGAAACCGGCACGCCCGCCTTGTTCGCGCCGCCGATGACATGTGCCAGCAGGTGCAGCACGGCGGGGTGCAGCGGGTCGTACAGGTGCGCCACTTCCTCGTCGGTGCGGTCGATCGCCAGGGTGTACTGGATCAGGTCGTTGGTGCCGATGGAAAGAAAATCCAGCTTCCTGGCGAATACGTTAACCATCAGCGCCGCGGCGGGAATTTCGATCATGCCGCCGACCGGCACCGCGCGGTCATAGGGAATGTCTTCCGCATCCAGTCCTTGTTTGACGGTGGCGATGAATTGCAGCGTCTGGTTGAGTTCCGCTACGCCGGACAACATCGGCACCAGTATTTTCACGTTGCCGTAGTGCGACGCGCGCAGCAGCGCGCGCAACTGGGTGCGGAACAGTTGCGGTTCGGCCAGGCACAGGCGGATGGCGCGCAACCCCAGCGCCGGGTTGCTGGCGACGCGCTGGGTGCCGCTGAGCTGCTTGTCCGCGCCCAGATCGAAGGTGCGGATGGTGACGGGCAGCCCTTTCATTCCTTTCGCCACGGCGCGGTAGGCCTCGAATTGTTCTTCCTCATCCGGCAGCTCGTCGCGGTTGAGGAATAAAAATTCGCTGCGGAACAGGCCTATCCCGGTGGCGCCGTTTTCTTTAACCTCCGGCAGGTCCTGCGGCAGCTCGATGTTGGCATGCAACTCGATGGGTGTGCCGTCCAGCGTGGTGGCGCGCGTGGTCCTGAGGCGCTTGAGCTTTTGCCGTTCCAGTTCCCACTGGCTCTGGCGCAGCTTGTATTCGGCAAGGATATGCTTGTCCGGGTTGACCATGACGACGCCCTGCGCCCCGTCCACGATGAGCAGGTCGTTCTCGCGCAGGAGTTCGCGCGCATGGTGCAGGCCGACCACGCATGGCGTGTTGAGGCCGCGCGCGATGATGGCGGTATGCGAGGTGGCGCCGCCCAGGTCGGTGAGGATGGCGGCGAATTGATGCGGCTTGAGCTGGATCAGGTCGGCCGGGCTGACGTCATGCGCCACCAGAATCATGCTCACGTCATGCCTGGCTGCAGGCGGAACATGGCCAGGCTGGCCGGTGAGGGTCTTGAGCACGCGTTCCACCACCTGCACCACGTCGGTCTTGCGCTCGCGCAGGTAGGCATCCTCGAAGGCTTCGAAGTGCGCGGCCAATTCATCCATCTGCACCTTGAGCGCCCATTCCGCATTGCACTGCTCGCGCTCGATCATTTCGCGCGGCGCGCGGCTGATGTGCCCATCGGCAAGAATCATCAGGTGCAGGTCCAGAAAAGCATCGAACTCGGCGGCTGCCTGCTGCGGGGGATTGGCGCGCAGCTCGGCGAGTTCCCGGCGGGTGCTTTCCAGCGCGGCGTCGAAGCGCGCCACCTCCTCATGCACCAGACGCTTGGGCAGCACGTAATGCGACACCTCCAGCGAGGTATGTGAAATGAGGTGGGCATGGCCGATGGCGATGCCGCTGGAGACCGCAATGCCGTGCAAAGTGAAATTCATTAAAATCCCCCAAGAACCGTAGCGAGCAAGCCAAAATGCAAGGCGCCGCGGAACGAGCGACGAGACATACCGTGTTGGTAGGCGAGGAGCGAGTGAGCACGCAACGCAGCATAACCAGCCACTTGGTTGCCGTTTTTTGGCGACCTAGTGGAATGGCTAGTAGTTCCATCAGATTGGCTGCGCAGTAGGTTATAGGGGGATTTCACTCGCCTTCCCCAAAATAATTGTTGATAAGAGCAAGAATTGCATCCATCGCTTCCTGTTCATGTTCGCCGCTGGTTTCGATGCTGATGGTGCTGCCCTTGGCGGCAGCCAGCATCATCACGCCCATGATGCTTTTCGCATTCACGCGCCGCCCGGCACGCGACACCCACACCTCGCAAGGGAACCGCGAGGCGGTCTGGGTCAACTTGGCCGAGGCGCGCGCATGCAGCCCCAGATTATTAATGATCAGCGCATCCTGTTGCAGCATTGCAGCTTCCCGAATCCGAATTCATTGAGAGAATGCAGTTGCGCCCGCTTTCCAGCGCCTTCTGCATGACTTCTGCCAGCGGTTTGCCGCTGTAGAACACCGCGCGCAGCAGCATCGGCAGGTTCACTCCGCACAAGCCCTCCACGCGGCCCGGCTGATACAGCCGCCGTGCGATGTTGCACGGGGTTGCGCCGAACAGGTCGGACAGCAGCAGCACGCCGTCGCCCGTGTCCAGTTGTGCGATGAGCGCGCGCGCCTCATCTTCCTTGCGCCGCGGGTCATCGTCCGCCAGCACCGACACCACCTTGAGGTTGGCCGGCACATTGCCCATGACATGCCGCAAACAGTCCACCATGCTGTCGCCCAGACCATTGTGGGTTACCAGTAAAATTCCGACCACTTTCAAATGACTCCCAAATAGCGCGCCAGCAGCAAAGCCGCCAGCAGCAAGGCGATCCAGCCATAGCGCAGCAAAGCATGCAGTAATTTTGCACGCGCCGCTTCCTTCTTCAAGTCTTCGTCCACGATACCGCGAATCTTCCTGAGCGCATGGATGCCGGCCGTGCGCCGCACGTTCTGTTCGATCCGCTCCTGCTCCTGCGGATTCACGGCTCGACCTTCCGGATGGTGGCGCTATCCGTGAATTCTAGCCGTTTCTGCATCGCGGCGGTGAGATGCACCGTGCCATCGTTATCAATCAGCAGCGCCTCGGCGAGGTTCATTTTTTGCGCGGCATTGCGCCAGCCCGCGCTGCCCGAGATGAACAGCGGCTTGGAACCGGCGTCCGACAGCACACCCGCATGTGCACCATGCGTCAGGATGGTAACCGCCTGCACGCCCTGCACCGGCCGGCCGTTGCGCGGGTCGATCAGGTGGCAGTAGCGCTTGCCGCCGAATTCGAAATAGCGCTGGTAATCGCCCGACGTGCCGATAGCCTCGCCGTCGTGCAATTCCAGCGTGGCAATCGGCCCCGGCTTGCGCGGATGCTGGATGCCGATGCGCCAGGCGCGCTCGCCGTGCGACCCGAGCGCCAGCACATTGCCGCCGATGTTGACCAGCGCGTTGCGGATGCCCTGCCGTTTCAGCAACTCCGCCGCACGATCCAGCGCATAGCCTTTGGCATAGCCGCCGAGATCGAGCAACACTGCCTTGTTACTGCTACGCACCAGCTCCCCTCCCCCACTCGAGGGTGAGGGCTCGGCCTGTCCTGAGCTTGTCGAAGGATGGGAGAGGGTGATGTCGCTCATCTGCGGCTTCGCCGCAACCAGCGCGGCAAGCTGTTTCTCGTCCGGTAGCACAGCCTTGTACTCGTCGGCGTGAAATCCCCACAGCCTGACCAGGCCGCCGATGGCGGGATTGAACAAGCCATCGGATTGCGCGGAGAGTTGCGCGGCATCCTTCAGCATGGCGGCCAGCTCCGGCGTTACCTCGCGGCTCTCGCCCCTGGCGAAGGCGGCGTTCAAATCGCTCAGCGCGCTGGGCTTCCAGGCATGCAGCAGATCATGCAGGCGCTGAAATTCCTGCATCACCTGCGTGACCGCCTTCCTGGCGCGCGCTTCATCTTCGCCATACACGCTGACTTCCACCAGCGTGCCGAACACGTAACCCTGCTCCTGATAGGTTGGCGGTTCCTTGTTGCCGCAGGCGGAGAGCGTGAACAAAACAAATATCAATACGCGACGCAGCCCGCAGAAGGCCGTCATTCCGGCGCAGGCCGGAATCCAGCCGAATAGATAATTCTCGCTTGGCGAGACAGAATTCTGGTTTTGTCCGCTTTGCGGAATATTTGATTTGCTGGATTCCGGCCTGCGCCGGAATGACGTTGCGGTGAATGCAAACATCACGCTTCCATTTCCTCCAGCTCCACCGCAGCAGCCAGCATTGCCAGCCGCGCCACCACGCCGTAGGCGTAGAAACGGTTGGGCGTGTCGTCCGGCGCGCAATCCGGATTGGGGAAGGCGCAACAGCTCTCGAACGCCAGCGGCACGAAGCGCATGCCGGGTGCGTTGAGATTCTCGTCCACCCCGCGTTCGGTATGCACGCGATAGAAGCCGCCCACCACGAAATGGTCAACCATGTATACCACCGGCTCGGCCACCGCGTCGTTGATGTTCTCGAAGGTGTACACGCCTTCCTGCACCAGCACATCATGCACCTGCAAGCCTTCCTTGCCCACCGCCATCTTGTTGCGCTGCTT
>JAGWMH010000087.1 GCA_028871775.1 Betaproteobacteria bacterium | reverse complement strand
AAAAATCAGGCCTGCCTAATTCAGTCTCAGCAATCTCAACAGAAAATTTGGATAATCTTTGAATGAATGCATCGTAATTTGCTGCGACGCGGGGTTCTTTCGTATCGAACAAGTCGCGTGCTATCACAAACCGGCTGGCTTTGAACTCCGGGATTTCGATGCCGAGCAGTACACTGCCCACATTCGCCAGAACATCCGGTGTTCTGGCGAACCAGCCGGCCACATCGAAGCTGGATGCCATCGGATGGATGCCTTCCAATGAAATGGCGCCATGCGTCGGACGGAAACCGTAGATGCCGCAATACGAAGCCGGTATGCGCATGGAACCGGCAGTGTCGGTGCCCAGCGCGAAATCCACCAGGCCGCCCGCCACCGCCGCTGCGGAACCGCTGGAAGAACCGCCCGGAATCCTGTCCGGGCATTTGGAGTTGAGCGTCGTGCCGTAATGGACGTTCTCGCCATCAAGGGAAAAAGCCATTTCGTCTGAAATAGTTTTGCCCATCATGGTGGCGCCTTCGTTCAACAGCATTTCAACAGATGGCGCCGTTGCCTGGGCTACCGGATGCGTGCTTTTCCAGTACGGATTCCCGGCGCCCGTGACGAATCCTCTGACATCGTATAGCTCCTTCACCGCAAAGGACAGCGATGAAAGTTTTCCCGCCCTGTTCGGATCAACGGTGATCATCTCACCGGGTACGAAAGCATTGCAGGTATCAACTGGTTTCATAAGCAGGCTCATTGGGCAGATAATACGGGCGGGTTTGCGCAAGCGCAGTGAGCAATGAGTAGTGTCAAAATTTCATGCGTGCCGCTCGTCAATGTGCGCAGGGAGTAAGCACTGGATCAGGCAGGTCAGCCGCCCACGCAGGGAAAGAAATTGCCAGCGCAAGGGTGACTCCTGCGGTAGCCGGTGAGAGGTTCATAAGAGACTACTTTTTCCCACAAGCTGTTTTCCACAAGATTTGTAATCCGCTGTCATCTGGGACTTTCTCCCATTTGCCAGCATCAGAGTCGCTATAAATCACTTTACCCCTGCCCATATTTTCAGAGTGGAAAGAAATTGCGAGGGTTCGAGATAGCATATCCTTGCAGTCGTTTTCATCTTGTACCTTCATTGACAGATATTTAGCCTCTGATACATCTCCATGAGGCTTGCTGTAGTCAAACAGATGCCACATTTTCACCTTGTCGCCCTCCTTGCTAATAGTGGCTGGGTCGACATATGAGGTAAAATCTGCATTACTGCCAACACTAATCCACTCTGCCATCGCATTACTGCTCACAACAGCCAGCAACATCACCAAAATAACTCTAAGCATTACTGCTACCTCCCGAAGTTAACGATCACAACTTAAACAGTTTGCGCCTTTTTCAACAAATGGGATATATGCCAAATTATCTGTGCAATTTCGTTCACAAATGGTCAATTTCAGACCCACATAGGCACTACAGCGACGATATATCTACCGAATCCACACCGTCTTTGCATTCACGAACTCATGTATTCCCAGCCTGGACAGCTCGCGCCCGTAGCCCGAGGCCTTCACGCCGCCGAACGGCAGGCGCGGATCGGATTTGACCATGCCGTTGATGAAGGTGCAGCCGGCCTGGATATGTGCCGCCAGTTGTTCGGCGCGCGCCGCATCCTTGCTCCAGATCGATGAGCCGAGTCCGTAGCGGGTTTCGTTGGCGATGCGCAGCGCATCTGCTTCGCTTGCTGCACGAATGATGATTGCCACCGGGCCGAACAGCTCTTCGTGCCAGGCGCGGGTTTTGGCGGTGACGCGATCCAGAATGGAGGGCTGATAGAAAAATCCTTCGCGCTCGACCGGCTTGCATCCGGTCACCGCTACTGCGCCCTGCGCGATGGAATCGCTGATTTGACGATGCAATGAGTCGCGCAGGTCGAGGCGCGCCATCGGGCCGATTTGCGTGGCATCTTCCATCGGGTCGCCGAGCTTGAGTGCTTCCACTTTGATTTTGAGCCGGTGCAGGAATTCGTCCGCGATTTGCGGCACGACGATGAAGCGCTTGGCGGCGATGCACGACTGCCCGCAATTGTTGAAGCGCGAGGCAATCGCATTGTTTACCGCCAGTTCCAGATCGGCGTCATGCAGAACGATGAAAGGGTCGGAGCCGCCCAGTTCCAGCACGCATTTCTTCAGATGCTGCCCGGCGAGCGCCGCCACCTTGCGCCCGGCAGCTTCCGATCCGGTGAGCGTGACCGCATGCACATGCGGGCTGGCGATGACTTCGGCTGCCTGCTCGACCTCGATCATCAGGGTCGTAAACACACCTTCCGGCAAGCCGCACTCGCGGAAGATGGTTTCCAGTGCGAGGGCGCACTGCGGCACATTCGGCGCATGTTTCAGCAGCAGCGCATTGCCCGCCATCAGGGCCGGCGCTGCGGCGCGGAATACCTGCCAGAACGGGAAGTTCCACGGCATGATGGCCAGCACCACACCGAGCGGGTAATAAGCGACATAGCTTTTGCCGGCATCCGATGCCATCGGCTCGGCGCGCAGGAAATCCTCCGCATGTTGCGCATAGTAGTCGCAGACCGCGGCGCATTTTTCGACTTCGGCACGGGCTTCGCGCAGCGGTTTGCCCATTTCCCGGGTGATGAGGGTCGCGTAATGGTCACGCCGTGCATGCAACTGCAGCGCCGCATTGCGCAGCACTTCGGCACGCTTGGAAAAAGCTGTCTGCGCCCAGGCTTGCTGCGCACCGTGGGTTTTTTCCAAGGCTAGCTCCAGGCGCTGAGCATCCCAGCTGGTGAAGGCCTGGATCACCTGATTGGTGGTCGGGTTGAGACTTGTATGGGGCATGGTTCGGAGTGAGATGTTATGGATTTCAAGTTTACCTTCAAAAGTGATGTATTGGTGGGAGCGGCCTCCAGGCCGCGACAAACTTTATCGCGGCCGGGCGGCCGCTCCCACAGAAATAATTCTTTCTGGATGGAATAACGCCCGCTTGCGCGGGCGCTATCCGTGCGAAAACTCTGCGTTGCTACGACTTGAGCGCGACGAACACTTCTTCCAGCATCTTCTTGGCATCGCCGAACAGCATGCGATTGTTTTCCTTGTAGAACAGCGGATTATCCACACCCGCATAGCCGGAGGCCATGCTGCGCTTCATCACGATCGAGGTCTTGGCCTTCCACACTTCCAGAACCGGCATCCCGGCGATGGGGCTGTTCGGGTCGTCCTGCGCTGCCGGGTTCACGATGTCATTGGCGCCGATCACCATCGCGACATCGGTATTCGGGAAGTCTTGGTTGAGTTCGTCCATCTCGAACACGATGTCGTAGGGCACCTTGGCTTCGGCCAGCAGCACGTTCATGTGGCCGGGCATGCGGCCCGCCACCGGATGGATGCCGAAGCGCACATTGACGCCCTTCTCGCGCAAATGCTGGGTGATTTCATACACCGTGTGCTGGGCCTGCGCCACCGCCATGCCGTAGCCCGGCACGATGATCACGTTCTTGGCTTCGCGCAGCAATTCGGCGGTTTCGGCCGCACTGACCGCCACCACTTCGCCGGCCGGTTGCACATCGCCGCTGGCCGCGGCAGGCGCGCCGCCGCCGGTGCCGAAGCCGCCCGCGATCACGCTGATGAAGTTGCGCGCCATCGCACGGCACATGATGTAGGAGAGGATGGCGCCGGAAGAACCCACCAGCGCGCCGGTGACGATCAGCAGGTCATTCGACAGCATGAAGCCGGTGGCAGCGGCAGCCCAGCCGGAGTAACTGTTCAGCATGGACACCACTACCGGCATGTCGGCACCGCCGATGGCCATCACCATATGGATGCCGAACAGCAACGAGATCACGGTCATCACGGTCAGCGCAATCATGCCAGCGCTCACCGATTCGGCGTGCAGGAACTGCCAGCCGAAGATGATGACGACCAGCAGTCCCATGAGGTTCATCCAGTGGCGTGCGGGGAGGAGCAGGGGTTTGCCGCCGATCTTGCCCGACAGTTTGCCGAAGGCGATGATCGAGCCGGAGAAGGTCACCGCCCCGATCAGGATGCCGAGGTAGATCTCAACCTCGTGGATGGATTTCTCAGCCCCGGCAAGCGGATTCGAGGTGTCGATGTAGCTGGCAAATCCGACCAGTGCCGCCGCGAGGCCGACCAGGCTGTGCATCAGCGCAACCAGTTCGGGCATCTGCGTCATCTTTACCACGCGGGCGGCGTAGAGCCCGATGCCGCCGCCGACCACCATGGCCCCAATGATCCACGGAATGCCGGCCATCGTGACCCGGGGCCCGAAGACTGTCGCCAGCACGGCGATGGTCATGCCGATGATGCCGTAGAGATTGCCGCGCCGTGAAGTCTCTGGGTTGGAGAGACCGCCGAGGCTGAGGATAAAAAGGATAGTCGCGCCGATATACGAGACGGTTGCCAAGCTTGCAGACATGATCATTTATCCTTTTTTATTTACGGAACATCGCCAGCATGCGCTGGGTGACGGCGAAGCCGCCGAACATATTGACCGTGGTGAGTGCGATGCCCGCTACCGCCAGCCAGCGTATCCAGTCGTCGGGCCGGTCGCCACCGCCCATGAGCGGCGGCGCGATCTGCACCAAGGCACCGATGGCGATGATGCTGCTGATCGCATTGGTGACGCTCATCAGCGGTGTGTGCAAAGCGGGGGTGACATTCCACACTACCATGTAACCGACGAAACAGGCGAGCACAAAGACGGTGAGGTGACCGAGGAATGCGGCGGGCGCGCTGGCTCCAATGAACCAGAACAGCAGTGCAGCGACGCCGAACATCACCGCCGTTTTGGTACCCGAGGCCGGAGTACCGCCCCCGCCATGACCGTGGCCCTTGGCGGCGGGTGCCGCAACCGGCTTGGCTGCAGCCGGTTTGGCCGGTGCCGCAGACAGCTTCGGCGCGGGCGCAGGCCAGGTGACCACGCCATCCTTGATGACCGTCAGGCCACGGATGGCCTCGTCTTCCATGTTGACGTTGATGATGCCGTCCTTGGTCTTGCACAGCTCTTCGGTCAGGCGGAACAGATTGGTCGCGTACAGCGTGGAGGACTGCTTGGCCAAGCGGCTGGGCAGGTCGGTGTAACCGACGATGGTCACGCCGTGCTTCACCACCGCTTTGCCCGGCTCGGTCAGCTCGCAGTTGCCGCCCCGCTCGGCTGCCATGTCGACGATGACACTGCCCGGCTTCATCGACTGCACCATCTCGGCAGTGATCAGCCTGGGCGCGGGCTTGCCGGGAATCAGCGCGGTGGTGATGATGATGTCCACTTCCCTGGCCTGCTTTGCGTACATCTCGCGCTGGGCTTTCTGGAAGCCCTCGCTCATTACCTTGGCGTAGCCGCCGCCGCCGGAACCTTCTTCCTCATAATCGACCTTCACGAATTCGCCGCCCATCGACACGACCTGGTCGGCCACTTCGGCACGCGTGTCGTTGGCGCGCACAATGGCGCCCAGACCGACGGCGGTGCCGATCGCAGCCAGGCCGGCCACGCCGGCACCGGCGATGAATATCTTGGCCGGCGGAACCTTGCCCGCAGCCGTGATCTGGCCGTTGAAGAAGCGGCCGAAGGCGTTGGCGGCCTCGATGACGGCGCGGTAGCCGGCGACGCCGGCCTGGGAGGTCAGGGCATCCATCTTCTGGGCGCGGGAGAGCTGGCGCGGCAGCGAGTCGATGGCCAGCACGGTGGCCTTCTTCGCCGCCAGCTGCTGCATCAATTCCGGGTTTTGCGCCGGCCAGATGAAGCCGATCAAGGTGCCGCCTTCGCGCATCAAGTCAACTTCGGCACTCGTCGGGACGCACACCTTGAACACGATGTCGGAAGCGGCCCACAGCTTGGCCGCCCCGGCGATAATTTCTGCGCCTGCGGCGCGGTAGGTGCCATCACTGCAATTCGACGCATCCCCGGCGCCGGATTCCACGGCGACTTTGAAGCCCAGCTTGATGAGCTTTTCAACGACTTCGGGAACGGTGGCAACACGCTTTTCCCCCGCGGCTGTTTCGCGGGGAATTCCTATCATCAGTGTCATGGAGTTTTCCGTTTCATTAAAATTATTTTTATCGCCGCGCCATCAAAACGCCGTGTTCAAATGAGCGGATTTGCAATGGTACTTCAAAAATCTTCCGGCTATCAACCTTCTTTTCTTTGCTCTGTGGCTGCGCCAAAAAATAACTACACGCCAGGGAAAAAGCGCCGGCGGGCATCGGCCGGGATGCCCATTCCCGTGGCTTGTGCGCGCTGCAGGAGTTCCCAGTAGTAGCGGTAGGAGGCGCGGTCATGCAGTTTGCCTTCCTGCTGGATAGGCCCCCAGGCGGCGTCCTGGGCGGCGGCCAGCAGGCTGGCTGCCTCATTGACCTCGGTGAAATCCGGGCGCATCGCTTCGACGATGGGCAGTATCTGATTCGGGTGGATGCTCCACATGCGCAGGAAACCCAGTTCCTGCCGGGCGCGGCGGGCGTCTTCCCGCACCACATTGGTATCGCGTATTTCGGTGGTGACGTTATGGCTGGGCACGATGCCGTTGCCCAGTGCGGCGGCGGCAATCACGCACTTGGCGCGCACCACCAGTGCATGGCTGAACTGGCCGGGCGAACGCATGGCGGCGGCGGGAATTGCGCCGTGATGCGCGGAGACGAAGTCCATCAGGCCAAAGTCGAGAACCTCGACATGGGGCAGGCGGGCAATCTCCCAGGCCTCGTGCAGTGCGCCGGGCGTCTCAATCAGCACGTGGACGGGTATCTCACGGGCAATACCGTGGCTGCTCCGCAATTCGTCGAGCGCGGCGATCTGCGTCAGGGCATCGTCGGCACGCTCCGGTTTGGGCAAAACGATATAGGCCACGCGCTGTCCGGCGCGGCCAATGATGACTTCCAGTTCGTCGCGCCAGAGCGGATGGCTGACATCATGGATGCGCGCGCCGATGCGGCCGAAACGATTATTACCGGACAGGATCATGTCGGCGATCATCGACGCATGTTCCCGCTCCTTGCCTGCGGGGGCGCCGTCCTCGCAGTCGGCGGTGATGTCGAAGATGGGCCGCTCATCGACCGCTAATTCAGCTTGAATCTGGAGCGCCTTGTTTAGCAGTTTCTCGCTGCCGGCAAAATGCTCGCATGCGGCAAGCCGCGGGAATGGCCGGCTGCCCGCGTAGAGTACGTCGGATGGGTGAATGAGGCTTTTCATTTTAAAAACCAGTCAGCCACAGAGAACACAGAGTTCACAGAGATAAAGCGGGCGGCACAAAGATTTTCTCTGTGAACTCTGTGTTCTCTGTGGCTCGAATTGTGGTTTTTAGATTCGCGCACTGCATCTCATCCTGCGCCTCTGGCTGGCTTGAGTTTACTGGATTTCGACCAAGGTCTCGTCCGGCGCCACGCTGTCGCCCTTCTTGACATGGACGCTGACCACGACACCGCTCAAGGGCGCCTGGATTTCGTTTTCCATCTTCATGGCTTCGATGACCAGCACGCCATCCCCGGCCTCAACCTTGTCCCCGACCTTGACCT
>JAGWMH010000086.1 GCA_028871775.1 Betaproteobacteria bacterium | reverse complement strand
ATCTTGAGACCGGTCTTGCGCCGCGGCAGGTAATGGTTGGCAGGATGAGTGCCCCATTCCGGCATCAATGCGTAACCCGCGTTTTCGCGTATCGCCTGCGACACCGCCGACTCCGGATCGTGGATGTCGCCGAACAGCCGCGCGCTGGTCGGGCACGCCTTGACGCAGGACGGCTTGCGGTCGATTTCCGCCAGCGAGGTATCGTAAATGCGATCCACGCACAGTGTGCATTTCTTCATCACCTTCTGCTTTTCGTCCATCTCGCGCGCACCATAAGGACAGGCCCAGCTGCAATACTTGCAGCCGATGCATTTGTCGTAATCCACCAGCACGATGCCATCCTGCTTGCGCTTGTAGGAAGCGCCGGTCGGGCACACCGGCACGCACGGCGGGTCTTCGCAATGCAGGCAGGACTTGGGAAAATGCACCGTCTCGGTGGCCGGATACTGCCCGACTTCAAAGGTCTGCACCCGGTTGAAGAACGTGCCGGTCGGGTTGGCTCCGTATGGATTCTCGTCGTACAACGGCCCGGCTGTCCCGGAAGTGTTCCATTCCTTGCAGCTGGTCACGCAGGCATGGCAGCCTACGCAGACGTTCAGGTCGATGACCAAGGCGAGCTGTGTCATGGCGAGCCTTTCAACTCAAGAATCCCGAGTTGGGTCATTCTTTTCCATCCTTCTTGCCGCCGCCAAAATAGGCCAGCCAACTCGGATGTTCTTTCATGCCGGGATATTTCTGCATGGCTTCGAATTGCGGTGAAGTCTGCTGCGGCTCATCGGCTGCGGCCGGATAGATGCGCACCCGCACGTCGTACCAGGCAGCCTGCCCGGTGATCGGGTCCGAATTGGAAATCGTCCCACCACCCCCAGATGGAGAGGGGAATTCCTCGGAGATCAGATGATTGAGCAGAAAACCCTGCTGAGATTCGTTCGCATCAGGTGACAGGTTCCACGCGCCCGCCGCCTTGCCGATGGCATTCCAGGTCCACACCGTGCCCGGCTCGACCGCCTCGGAATACCGCGCCATGCAGCGCACCTTGCCCCACTGCGATTCCACCCACATCCAGCCGCCGTCCGCGATGCCCGCAGCCTGTGCGGTGTGCGGATTCATGTGCAAATAATTGTGCGCATGGATCTGGCGCAACCAGGCATTCTGCGAATCCCAGGAGTGGTACATGGCCATCGGGCGCTGAGTTACTGCCGCAAGCGGATACTCGTTCTTGTCGCTGGCCTGCGTTTCCAGCGGTTCATAAAAGAAAGGCAGCGGATCGAAATAGGTTGCGATGCGCTTGGCCAAGTGAGATGGCGGCTTGCGCGTGATGCCCCGGCCTTGCGCGGCAAGGCGGAATTTCTGCAACACTTCGGAATACAGGTGGATCAGGATCGGCTCGGCATAGCGGGTGATGCGGTTGCGTTGCGACCATTCGAGATACCCCTTGTTCCAGTTGCGCATGTACTGATAGGAACGCGGCAACTTGTGGTGATACACGCAGTTGTTTTGCGCATACATCTCCCACTGTTTCGGGTTGGGCTCACCGCGCAGAAATTTATCGCCGCCCTTGCCGCGCCAGCCCGACAGAAAGCCGATGCCAGAGCCCGGTTCGGTCTCCCAGTTCACGATGAAATCGGGATAGTCGCGGAATTTGCGCTGTCCTTCCCTGGTGACGAAAGCGGGCAGCTTCAAACGCGTGGCGAGTTCGATCAGCACTTCCTGAAAAGGCTTGCACTCGCCTGTCGGCGGCAGCACCGGAATGCGCACCGCATCCACCGGGCCATCGAATTCCGAGATCGGCCGGTCCAGCATCGACATCACGTCATGACGCTCCAGATAGGTGGTATCCGGCAGAATCAGATCGGCGAATGCGGTCGTTTCCGAATGGAAAGCATCGCAGACGACGATGAAAGGAATTTTATGTTCGCCGTTCTCGTCCTTGTCGCTGAGCATCTTCCTGACTTCGACGGTATTCATCGTCGAGTTCCAGCCCATGTTGGCCATGAAAATCAGCAGGGTGTCGATCTGGTACGGATCGCCGCGCCAGGCATTGGTGATGACGTTGTGCATCAACCCGTGCACCGCCAGCGGATACTCCCACGAGAATGCCTTGTCGATGCGCACCGGGCTGCCGTCCGGATTGACGAACAGGTCGTCCGGATCAGACGGCCAGCCCAGCGGCATGCCGTCCAGCGGCGTATTCGGTTTGATCGCCAGCGGCGTATTGGGCGTGCGCGCGCAAGGCGGGATCGGACGCGGAAACGGAGCCTTGTGCCTGAAGCCGCCGGGCCGGTCGATGGTGCCGAGCAGCGACATCAGGATCGAGAGCGCGCGTATCGTCTGGAAACCGTTGGAGTGTGCCGCCAGGCCGCGCATCGCATGAAAGGCCACCGGATTGCCGGTTACGCTGTCGTGTTCCTTGCCCCATGCATCCGTCCAGGCGATCGGCAACTCGATTTTCTGGTCGCGCGCGGTGATGCCCATCTCATGAGCGAGGCGGCGGATGGTCTCGACCGGAATGCCGGTGATCTGGCTCGCCCATTCCGGGGTGTAGTCCTTTACCCGTTCCTGCAGCAACTGGAACGCGGGCTTCACAGGCGTACCGTCGGGCAGCGTGAATTCGCCAAACAGGAACGGGTCGGCCCCTTCCGCGTGCGTGACCACCGGCTTGTTGCTGTTGCGGTCCCACCACAGCTTGTTTTGCGGGTCGTAACACCCCTCCTCTTCCGGCACCTCGGTGCGCACGAACATGCCGAACTCGTCATGCTGGTCGTCGAGATTTACCAGTTGGCCAGAGTTCGTATAGCGCACCAGAAAGTCGCGGTCATACAGGCCGAGCGCGATGATTTCGTGGATCAGCGCAAGCAGCAGCGCGCCGTCGGTGCCGGGACGTATCCCCACCCACTCGTCGGCGATAGCCGAGTAGCCGGTGCGTACCGGGTTGATGGAGATGAAACGTCCGCCCTCGCGCTTGAATTTCGAGATCGCAATCTTCAGTGGATTGGAGTGGTGATCCTCGGCCGTGCCGATCATCACGAACAGCTTGGCGCGCTCCAGGTCCGGCCCGCCGAATTCCCAGAACGAACCGCCAATGGTATAGATCATCCCCGCCGCCATGTTCACCGAGCAGAAGCCGCCGTGAGCGGCATAGTTGGGCGTGCCGAACTGGCGGGCAAACAGACCGGTCAGTGCCTGCATCTGGTCGCGCCCGGTGAACAGCGCGAATTTCTTCGGATCGGTGGCGCGTATTTTCCCCAGCCGTTCGGCGAGGATGCCGAAGGTTTCTTCCCAGCTGATTTCCTCGAATTCGCCCGCGCCGCGCTCCGAGCCGGGTTTGCGCCGCAGCGGCCTGGTCAGCCGCGCCGGCGAATATTGTTTCATGATGCCGGACGAACCCTTGGCGCAGATCACGCCGTGGTTGAGCGGATGATCCGGGTTGCCGTCGATGTAACGCAGTTCGCCATTGCGCAGATGGACGCGTATCCCGCAGCGGCACGCGCACATATAGCAGGTGGTGTTGCGTACCTCGATCCTGGCGTCCGGCACAGGCGATGCTGCAGGATCGTGCAGCGGGGATATTGTGCTTCGTGAGTCGCCAAAATTTCGGGTTTTCATCAAAAATCTTATGGTGGTTGATTACTCAATCGCGGCCATTCCGGGCGGAACCATGGCCATTTTCGAAGGTGCGCCAGTATGCGCAAATGATAACCCCGCTAGCCATAGCCGTGATGAGCTATTAGAGCATAACCCATAAGGGGTATCGTGGTTTGGTGCCGAAAGTTTTAGCATGCCTCGGCAGACAGTTAAAGTGGTTGATGAAAGGGAGATAAAGTATGGCACTCGTAAGACCGCACGGCGGGGGCGAGCTTATTCCTCTGTTACTCAATGGGGAAGCCCTTGCGGACGAGCTGGAACGGGCGCGTACGTTGCCGCAAGTCAGAGTCAGTTCGCGCGAGAAGGGCGATCTGGTGATGCTCGGCCTCGGCGGCTTTACGCCGCTTGACGGCTTCATGACCTATACCGATTGGCAGGGTGTGTGCGCTGGCATGCACATGACCAACGGTTTGTTTTGGCCTATCCCCATCACCCTTTCCACCGATTACCTCACCGCAGATTCCATCCATACCGGCAGCGAAATCGCCTTGCTTGACCCAAGCGACGACAGCATTCTGGCGACGATGCGCATCACCGAAAAATACACCATCGACAAGGCGCACGAATGCGCCACGGTGTTCCAGACAGCCGACATCAACCACCCCGGCGTAAAAATGGTGATGGCGCAGGGCGACGTCAATCTCGCCGGCCCGGTCAAGGTGCTGTCGATGGGCGGCTTCGACCGAAAATACGGCGCACTGTTCAAGACGCCGCGCGAAACGCGGGAGCTGTTTGAAACCCTGGGCTGGAGCAAGGTCGCGGCGTTCCAGACGCGCAATCCGATGCACCGTTCGCATGAATACCTCGCCAAGGTTGCCATCGAGGTGTGCGATGGCGTGTTGATCCACTCCCTGCTGGGCAACCTCAAACCGGGCGACATCCCTGCCGAAGTGCGCACCCATGCCATTACCGCCCTGACCGAAAATTATTTCGTCAAGCATACCGTGGCGCAGGCCGGTTACCCCCTCGACATGCGCTATGCAGGGCCGCGCGAGGCTTTGCTGCACGCGCTGTTCCGCCAGAACTACGGCTGCTCACACCTGATCGTGGGGCGCGACCACGCCGGAGTCGGCAGCTATTACGGCCCGTTTGACGCGCACCACATCTTCGACAAAATTCCAAAGGACTCGCTGGAAACGCAGCCGCTCAAAATTGACTGGACGTTCTGGTGCTATCGCTGCGGCGGCATGGCTTCGGCGCGCACCTGCCCGCACGGCGATACCGATCGCCTGCTGGTGTCCGGCACCAAGCTGCGCAAGATGCTCTCCGAAGGCACCGAAGTGCCCGCGGAATTCAGCCGCCCTGAAGTGCTGGAGATATTGCGCAAGTACTACGCGGGACTGCAAGAGCATGAGAAGGTAGAAGTAAAACTTACGGGGCATTCCGCGAAGTAAGGCCCAGCGGATATTCCGGTCATTCAGGATGGCCATTCGTCAGCAATTAATGAGGAGAAACTAATGTTCACGAGCAATCCCTTTGCCGATCTCTCGGCAACGATTCCAACCGCTTACATGCAGGGTTACATCATTCTGATGGTCCTGCTGGTCATGGGCGGAACGATACTCGACATGCTGCACAAGAAGAGCGCGCAGTACTTTTTCGAAAATGCGAAAAAAGCGCAGAAGAGCGCAAAACGCTCGGTGAGCGGCGGTGAAAAGGTGGCGATCGCCGCTTCGGTGCTGGTAAAGGAAGTATTGACCTCCGGCGAATTCAACAATCCACGGCGCAGGCTTTCCCATCTGTTGACCATGTGGGGAACCATCATCTTCATCGTGACCACCGCGATCATGATCTTCTCGCCGGAATCCACCTCCACCCTGCTGCCGCAACTGTGGCACATCGGCGCGCTGATGCTGGCTGTGGGCGGATACTGGTTCTGGTTTGCCATCCGCGTTGATGTGGCTGCGGAAGGCCTTTCCAGCTTCCGGCTCGAGCGTGCGGACCTGTTCATCCTCTCGCTGCTGGCCACCTCGACCTTCGCATTGATCTGGTCGTTCACCGGCGGTGGAGTGACCGTGTTCTTTGCCTTGTTCATCCTGTCCAGCACCGTGCTCTTTGGCGGCGTGTACTGGTCCAAGTTCGCCCACATGTTCTTCAAGCCCGCTGCGGCCTACCAGAAGAAAATCATCATGGCCGACGGTTCCCGCGAGAATCTGCCGCCCGACTATGACCTGACGGATCCTGAAGTGCAGCGCAAGTTTCCGGATGTGCCTATGTATATGGGCAAGAATCCGCCCAACATGGGACTGTGCATCAAGGCTGAAAGAGCCAAACACTACTAATGCTTTCTTGACAAATTTTCGATAAGAAATAGAGGAGTATCTATGCCAACCTTTGTATATATGACGCGTTGTGATGGTTGCGGAGAGTGCGTGGACATCTGCCCGTCCGACATCATGCATATCGACAAGAAGCTGCGTCGTGCTTACAACATCGAACCCAGTATGTGCTGGGAATGCTATTCCTGTGTAAAGGCGTGTCCGCATCAAGCGATCGATGTACGCGGTTATGCCGACTTTGCACCGCTTGGACACAGTGTTCGAGTGATCCGTGATGAAGAGAAAGGCACGATTGCGTGGCGCATCAAGTTCCGTAACGGCAAGAAAGACATGGAGCTGCTGGCGCCTATCACCACCAAGCCCTGGGGCTCGGCGACACCGGACCTCGCAAAGGTGCCTGCCCCCAGCAAGGAGATGCGCGACAGCCAACTCCTGTTCAATGAGCCCAAGTACATTCGTATGGATGACGGTGGATTGCACACACTGCAATCCAATGGCCTGGAAATCAAAAAAGGGGTGCAATACTAATGAGCTACTCGACAATCATTGAAGACAATATCGACATCCTGGTTGTAGGTGCCGGCCTGGGCGGTACGGGCGCGGCATTCGAGGCAAGATATTGGGGTCAGGACAAGAAGATCGTCATCGCCGAAAAGGCAAATATCATGCGTTCCGGTGCGGTGGCCCAGGGCCTGTATGCGATCAACTGCTACATGGGTACACGCTTTGGCGAGAACAATCCCGAAGATCATGTGCGCTATGCGCGTATCGACCTGATGGGCATGGTGCGTGAAGACCTGCTGTTCGACATGGCACGCCACGTAGACTCCACTGTGCATAACTTTGAAGAATGGGGTCTTCCCATCATGCGCAACGAGAAGAAGGGTTCGTTCCTGCGTGAAGGCCGTTGGCAGATCATGATCCATGGTGAGTCCTACAAGCCTATCGTTGCCGAGGCCGCCAAGAAGTCAGCGGACAAGGTTTTCAACCGCATCTGCGTGACCCACCTCCTGATGGATGAATCCAAGGAGAACCGTGTTGCCGGTGCCGTGGGCTTCAATGTCCGCACAGGCAACTACCACGTATTCAAGTCCAAGACCGTCATCTGTGGTGCCGGCGGCGCTTCCAACATCTTCAAGCCGCGTTCCGTTGGCGAAGGTGCGGGTCGTGTCTGGTACGCACCGTGGTCTTCGGGTTCTGCATACGGCCTGATGATCGAAGCTGGTGCCAAGATGACCCAGATGGAAAACCGTATTGTGCTGGCTCGCTTCAAGGATGGTTATGGCCCTGTCGGCGCCTACTTCCTGCACCTCAAGACCTATACCCAGAATGCCTATGGTGAAGAGTACGAGTCCAAGTGGTTCCCCGAACTTCAGAAAATGGTCGGCAAGGAATACCTGGACCCGGAAGTCTCGCACCGGACCCACAGGCCCATCCCGACCTGCCTGCGCAACCATGCGATCATCTCCGAGGTGAACGCCGGTCGAGGCCCGATCCACATGGTCACCATGGAAGCCTTCCAGGATCCTCATCTTGAGGAGATCGGCTGGCACAACTTCCTGGGCATGACGGTTGGCCAGGCGGTGCTGTGGGC
>JAGWMH010000085.1 GCA_028871775.1 Betaproteobacteria bacterium | reverse complement strand
GTCGCCAGCCGCACCTTGTCCAGCTCGTTGTGCATCAGCACGATGTCGGCGCTTTCCACCGACACATCCGTGCCCGATCCGAGCGCGATGCCCACATCGGCGCGGATCAGGGCGGGCGCGTCGTTGACGCCATCGCCCACCATGGCGACCACTGCGCCGCGCTGTTGCAACTGCCGGATCATCTGATCCTTGTCCTGCGGCAACACCTCGGCGATTATTTCCATGCCGCCCAGTTGCCGCGCAATGGCCTCGGCAACCGGCTTTCTATCTCCGCTCAGCAGGGTCATTTTGATCCCCGCCGCGCGCAGCTCGTTTATCAATTGCCGCGCATCATCGCGCAACTTGTCCGCCAGTGCGAACACGGCCACATGCGCATCGCCCGACGCAACGTGCACGCAGCTCATCGCCTGCGCTTCCAGCTCATGCGCCTGAGCTTGCAGTTCGGCATTGAGCAGAATGCCGCGCCGCATCAGCCATTCGGCGCTGCCCAGCAACACTGCCTGCCCGGCCACTTCCGCCTCCACGCCCAGGCCGGCTGTTGCACGGAATCCGGCCACGGCGATGTCGCGATAATTCAACTGCTGCTTCTCCGCTTCCGACACGATGGCCTTGGCCACGCTGTGTTCGCTGTAGCGTTCAACCGCTGCCGCACTGCGCAACACCTCCTGCGCCACAGCACCGGACGCGGTATGCATCTGCGCAATGCTCATCCTGCCTTCGGTCAGGGTGCCGGTTTTGTCGAACACGAAGTGGTTCACCCTGGACAGGGTTTCCAGCACCAGCCCGTTCTTGACCAGGATGCCGTGTTTCGCGCCCAGGCCAGAGGCCACCGCAATCGACATCGGCGTCGCCATGCCCAGCGCACACGGGCAGGTGATGATCAGCACCGAAGTCGCGGCCATCAGCGCGATCTCGAAATCCTTGGTGTTCCAGATGAAAAAAGTAATTGTTGCGCACACCAGCGTGACCAGCACGAACCACGGCACGATGGTATCGGCGAGGCGCTGGATCGGCGCTTTGGAAGACTGCGCTTCTTCCACCAGGCGGATGATCTTCGCCAGCGTGGTATTCTGCACGTTGGCGCGCACCTCGACCAGCAATGCACCATCGGTGTTCACCGTCCCCGCGGAGACTTGTGCGCCGATGGATTTGCTCACCGGCACGGATTCGCCGCTCAACATGGACTCGTCCACCGCACTGCGGCCTTCCAGCACGATGCCGTCCACCGGCACCTGGTAGCCGGGCTTGATCAACACCCGGTCGCCGGGTTTCACGCCGCGCATCGGAGTCATCTGTTCCTGCCCGTCGTGCATCACGATGGCCACGCGCGGTTGCAGTTCCATCAGGCGCTTGGTGGCGGAAATTGCCTGATGACGGAACATGCCTTCCAGATAGCGGCCAATCAGGATCACGAAAATCAAATTGGTGACGGTGTCGAAATACACCTCGCCGATTTTGCTGGCAGTGACCGTGATGTAAGAGGAATAGGCGTAAGTGACGCTTAGGCCGATGGCGATCGGCATGTCCATGGTCAGGCGGCCGACGCGCAGGCCGCCGTATGCGCCGCGATAAAACGGATAACCCGCATACAGCAAGGTCGGCGTGGCCAGCGCCAGCCCGATCCAGTGAAAGAAGTCGCGGAATTCGCCCCGGTTCGCGCCGCTATACAGCGCGATGGAAATCCACATCATGTTCATCATGGCGAAACCGGCGAAGAACAGCCGGTAGAGCATGGCGCGATTGGCCTTCTTGATGATCCCTTCCGCGCTTTCCGGATCATAGGGCACGGCGGCGTAGCCGATTCTGGCGAGCGCGCGCAGCACATCGGACAGCTTGCTGCGCCGGTTATCCCAGCGCAGATGCAGCCGTCTCGCGGCCAGGTTGACCTCTGCCGATTGCACGCCGGGCACGCGCTGCAAGCCGCGCTCGATCAGCCACACACAGGCGGCGCAATGGATGCCCTCGACGAGCAGGTGAATGTCGCGCACCTCGCCGGAGCCGGTGGTGAATTCCTGCTGCACTTCGTCGAAGTCGTAGATTTCGATGTCCTTGGGCGGCTCGGGCGGTGGGCCGAGCAATGCGCCTTCCGGCGTGCGCTGGTAATAGCCTTGCAGCCCGGCTTCAAAGATGGCGCCGCATACCGACTGGCAGCCGAAGCAACAGAAGCGCCGCTCCGCGCCGCCAAGCAGCGCGTGATAGTCCGCCTCGGGAGCGATGGGCAAGCCGCAATGAAAACAGTTGCCCGAAGTGCGGTCGCTATGCTGTGCCATCAAGACAGCCTGTTTGAACTTTACAGTGCGGTTGCGACCATGAACCTGTCGGTGCCGGCCTCAAACACATCCTCTCCGCGTCTGACGCGGATGCGCAACTCCCAATAGCCCTTGAGCGGAAAGCTGACATAGCCCTGATAATTGCCCGGTGACACTTCCCTGAAAGCCGTGGTGAAATCCCTGCTCTCATCCGATGCGCGGTAGGCCTCCACTTCCAGCATGCCACTGACTGGCTTGCCTTCCCGATCCACCACGCTGATTTCGTATCCGGCGGGTGAGCCCATCACGATGGGTTTGGGCTGCTTGATGGTGGTCTTCCAGGCAAGCGCCTTTTGCTCCCGAAGCTCGCTTATCACGGAAGCCCCGGTTTTACGATCTTTGGTGTTGTATTCCCTGTCCACCAGTGTCGAGCGGTCATGCGTGGCGTACCAGATGAAGGTGCCATTCACCCCCAGCACCAGGATAATCAGCCCTAGCATGCCGAGCAACCACGGGTTGTGCAAGCCTTTCTTGTTATGTTGTGAAATCATTTCTCGTTCTCTCCGTAATATATGTATCAGGGTTTGGGACCGTTGAATCTGGTCTCGTATTCCGCGGCAATCAGCGGGTCTTCAACACTCTGGATGCGGAATTCTATCGGCGTCACTTCCCTTCTGATATTTTCGCCGGGTGCCTTGACGAAGATGGTGAAGGAAGTGCCGCGGCCGTGATGCGTCAGCAATGGTTTTTCGGCGCCGATGATCACCTGATCCTTCACGCCACCTTCCGCCGTGACCGTCACAAAAAGATCCTTGCCGGTCTTGTTGAGCACCTTGAATTCATATTTGTTCTGGATCGAGCCGTCGCTCATTCTTACAAACAATGGCTGGCGCTCTGGAATCACTTTCAGTGTCATCGAGCCCAGGTGCGTCAGGCCGTAAACGATGCCGCCGAAAGCAAGCAGGATGATGCCGAGGTACACCAGTGTGCGCGGGTGCTGGTACATCTTCTTGACGGGCTTGCCTTCCAGCTCGTCCAGCGAGGCGTAGCGGATCAGGCCGCGCGGCTTGCCAACCTTGTCCATGATGGAATCGCAGGCGTCCAGGCACAGGCCGCAGGTGATGCAACCCAGTTGCTGTCCATCGCGGATGTCCACCCCGGTCGGGCACACCTGCACGCACTGGTAGCAGTCGATGCAATCGCCGCCCTGCGCCGCCCATTCTCCAGCTGCTTTACGGTGCAGCTTGCCGCGCGGTTCGCCGCGAACAAAGTCGTAAGCCGGAAGTATGGTCTGCGAATCAGTCATCACCCCCTGGATCCGGGCGTAGGGGCACAGCCACATGCACACCTGCTCGCGCAGCAGCCCGGCCAGAATGTAAGTGCCAAGAAAGAACGCGGTCAGCACCACCCAGCCGACCAGCGGCAACCGGAAATGCAGCAGCATGTTCCAGTAATCAAATGCATCCACGAACCAGATGGAGAAACTGATGCCGGTAAGGAGTGCAATCACCATCCAGATGAAGTGCTTGACGGCCTTTTTCCCGATCTTTTCCAGGCTCCACGGGGCAGCGTCCAGCTTGCGGCGCGCATGGGGCGGCCCTTCTACCTTGTCTTCTATCCAGGTGTACCAGTCTGTCCACGACGTCTGGAAACAGAAATAACCGCACCACACCCGCGATGCGACTGAGGTGACGGCGAACAAGGCCATCGCCAGCAACAGCAGTAGCAGCGACAGCATCCAGATATCCTGCGGCAATATGGTCAGGTTGAAGAAATGGAACTGTCTGTTGGCAATATCGAACAGGATGGCCTGCTTGCCATTCCAGCGCAAATAGGGGACAAGGAAAAACAGCAGCCAGAGCGATTGGGTATAGTTTTTGACGGTGCGGAAAAATCCCGGCATGCGCTTGGCGTGGATGGTGCTGCCGCCGGTATTGACCTGCCAGGCCTCAAACTCCCGGTAGATCCCGGTGACGGTGCCGGCTTCTTTTTGGTCTGCTTCTTTGTTCACGCGCTCGCTCATGATCGGCTTGATTCCAGCTTAATCCGGTCTTTCACCGGGCTCTCAAACGACCCACGGTCGAAAGTTTACCCCATATGCAGAGCTGATCCGCCTGCATCGTTGCTGCAAAACAAAAAGGGGGAGACTCAACCCTCCCCCTCCTCGCTCGATGCAGCCGGGCAGAATTACTTGGCCGCAGGTGTTGCTGCTTCAGCAGCAGGAGCCGCAGGTGCATCGGCCTGGCCGCCGCCAAACTTGTACACATACACCGCCAGTTTCTTGATTTCGGCATCGCTCAGCTTGCCGGCTTTCTTGAAGCTGGGCATCACTGCCACGCGGGCTTGCGGATCACCGGAGTTCACACCGTAGGCAATGGTGCGCTTGATCCCTTCGACAGAACCATCAAAACGCCAGATCTTGTCGGTCAGATTAGTTGATCCCATGGCTTGCATGCCCTTGGCATCCTGACCATGACAAGCGGTACAGTCACTCTCCATGAACACCTTCTTGCCGGCGGCAACTGCAGGATCAGCATCAGCCTTATCCTTGCCCTCGTCGCTCATCGCCTTGACGTACTTCGCCACATCAGCGATTTGCGCTTCTTTCAAGGTGTCTTTATGCGCACCCATCATCCCCTGGCGGCCACCGGCAATGGTTTCGTGGATGTTGTCAATCTTGCCGCCGTACAGCCAATCGTCATCATTCAGGATAGGCGCGAACAGCCCTTCCTTATCCCTGGTGCCAGCGCCGTTCTGGCCGTGACAGGCTGCGCAGTTGTCACCGAACAGCACCTTGCCGGAACGCTTCACATACTCGCTCAGTTCGTTGTCAGCCAGAATGGCAGCCGGTGTCATGTCCTTGAGTCTGGCTTCAAACTTGCCGCGCACCGCGTCCACTTCACTTTTGTCGGCCTCCATTTCCTTGATCGCGGTCCAGCCGCCGATGCCCTTGAAAAAGCCGCCCGTTGCAGCAAACGGGATGGAGGGATAGTACAGAAAATATACTACACAAAATAACGCGCTGGCAGTCAGGCCCAACATCCACCACCTGGGTGGCTGGTTGGTGAAGTCCGCCAAGTCATCGTCCCACACATGCCCGGTTGTCGGCACACCCGATACATCGTGTTTTTCACTCATCTTTTTTCTCCCGCATTGATATGGTCTTCGTCATCCAGTGCCATGCCGCGCTGGGACTCGAACTTGTCCTTGTTAGCCGGACGGAATACCATGACATAAACTGCCACCATGCCGATGAACGCGACCAGGGAAAAGAACACCCCGATCCAGTCATTCGCGGACATGGCCGCAACGTCCATGCCCAGGTATCCCAGCAGTTCAGAAGCTGTCTCAGCGAATATCATGGGTGCGACTATGGCATTTGGCTTTCCGGCACGAAGCGGTGAAGCGCCGTTTGGTTATTCCAAACAAGCGAGCCGCGACATGGCCGGAAGGCCAAATGCCGACGTCCCAAAGGGTTGCTGCCAGAAAATCCGGCAGCGTCGTTACGCTCCTTGGCATCGTAGTCTCGACTACGACCTGCGTCACGCGCCTAGCTGCCGGATTTTCTGGCAGCAACGCATCCCATGATATTCGCTGAGACAGCTTCTTAATCACGGTAATTCACGCCCTCTTCGAACTTGATGTGATTGCCCAGGCCTTGCAGGAAGGCAATCAGCGCGTCCAGATCAGTCTTGCCTTCCAACTGGGCTTTCGCGCCGTCGATATAGGCATCCGTATAGATGGCCTTGGGCACCGGATTGAACGGCATCATGGTCATCACCTTCATGGTTTGCACGGTCTCGGCCACATCTACCGGCATTTTCTCCAGCCAGAAGAAGTTAGGCATGACGGACTCCGGCACCACATCGCGCGGGTATTTCAGGTGGCGACGATGCCACTCATCCGAATACTTGCCGCCGACACGGGCCAGGTCCGGACCGGTGCGCTTGGAGCCCCATTGAAAGGTGTGGTCGTACATGGACTCTTCCGCAATCGAGTAATGGCCATAACGGTCTTTCTCATCACGGAACGGGCGTATCATCTGCGAGTGGCACAAATAGCAGCCTTCGCGGATGTAAATTGCACGCCCCGCCAGCTCCAGTGGCTTGTACGGACGCACACCATCGCCGGGTTGCCAGTCTTCCAGCGTTTTGTGCTCTGACGTGGCGGGATTCCAGACAATCCTGGACATCGAAACAACGTTGCCTTTGCCGTCTTTGTGAGCCGTGCTATTAAAAGTACCGTCCCCACCGCTCATCGCAGTATTCGGCAAATAGAACAACGGCACGATTTCCACGATACCGCCAATCGCCACGGCGATGGCGGTCACTATAAACATCAGGACAGTGCTGCGCTCAATCTTTTCCTGAAATTTGGTCGAATAGATTTTGTCGTGATCAGTCATGTCTCACTCCTTATGCATTGGCAGGAACGGCGTTGGTGCCGCGCACGGCAGTTGCTTGGCGCACGGTCATGACGATGTTGTACAAAGCTATCCATGTGCCCAGATTGAAAATTATTCCGCCGATGGCGCGCATCACGTAGTACGGGTGCATCGCGGATACGGATTCAACAAAGGTGTAGGACAGCGCGCCATATTCATCATAATCACGCCACATCAGACCCTGCATGATGCCGGACACCCACATTGCGACGACGTAAACCACCGTGCCGATAGTTGCCATCCAGAAGTGCGTATTAACCAGATTTTCGGAGTACATTTTCTCCACGCCGTACAGCTTCTTGATCATGTGATATATCGCGCCGAAGGAAACCATCGCCACCCAGCCCAGGGCGCCTGAATGCACGTGGCCTATGGTCCAGTCGGTATAGTGGGACAGGGCGTTCACGGTCTTGATGGACATCACCGGGCCTTCAAAGGTGGACATCGCGTAGAACGCCAGGGAAACCACCAGGAAACGCAGGATATAGTCGGTGCGCAACCTGTCCCATGCGCCGGACAGCGTCATCATGCCGTTCATCGCTCCACCCCAGGACGGGATGATCATCGCCAGTGAAACAGCGGCACCCAGCGAGCCGGTCCAGTCAGGCAAAGCGGTATATTGCAGATGGTGCGCGCCCAGCCACACGTAGCCGAAGGTCAGCGCCCAGAAGTGCAATACGGACAGGCGATAGGAATACACCGGGCGACCGGCCTGCTTGGGCACGAAGTAATACATGATGCCCAGAAAACCTCCGGTCAGGAAGAAGCCCACCGCATTATGACCCCACCACCACTGGATCATGGCATCCTGCACGCCGGAGTAGATGGAGTAGGACTGGGTCAGGCTGACCGGGATGGCCAGGCTGTTCACCACGTGCAAATAGGTAATCATGATGATCATGCCCATGGTGAACCAGTTGGAGACATAGATATGTGTAGTCTT
>JAGWMH010000084.1 GCA_028871775.1 Betaproteobacteria bacterium | reverse complement strand
CGCAACTGCTTGTCATCCAGCCCGAAGCCGAGCGGGCGGATCAAGTGCAGCCGTGCCCCGGTGTTGGCGCAAAGGCGGATGATGTTGCCGGTATTGGGCGGAATCTCCGGCTGGAACAGGATTACATTGAACATCGGGCAATGAACATCGGGTCTTGTCAGTAGCACAAAAAAGGGCTAACTTGCGCCTGCGACAGGCATGCGCCCAAAGGAACGGGCTAAAACAACAACACTCAGGGTAGACATTATGGCGCGTCCGGAAAAAATTCGCCTCGGCGATTTGCTGGTGCAACAAAAGCTCATCTCGCAGGAACAGCTCAAGTTTGCGCTCGAGGAACAGAAGCGCAGCGGGCGCAAGCTCGGCCGGGTGCTGGTGGACAACGCTTTTGTCACCGAAGACAATATTTCCGAAGCGCTGGCCAAGCAGCTCAACATCCCCTATATCAATCTTAAATACTATAACGTCAACCTTGAAATCGTCCGCCGGCTGTCCGAGAGCCAGGCGCGCCGTTTCCGCACGCTGGTGCTGGAAGAGCGCAACGACAAGCTGCTGGTCGGCATGGCTGATCCTACCGACCTGTTTGCCTTCGACGAACTCACCCGCGCCCTGAAGCGCGACATCGACCTCGCGGTGATCACCGAAGGGCAGTTGCTGGAAACCATAGACCGCGTCTATCGCCGCACCGAGGAAATCTCCGGCCTGGCGCGCGAGCTTTCCGAAGATCTGGGCGACACTTATGTTGACTTCGGCGCGATGGGCGAGGCGGCGGGTATCGAAGAAGCGCCGGTGGTCAAGCTGTTGCAGACTGTGTTCAATGATGCCACGCAAGTCCGCGCTTCAGATGTCCACATAGAACCGCAGGAAGCGCGTTTGCAAATCCGTTTCCGCATCGACGGCATGCTGCATCTGCAGACCGAGGCGGACAGGAAGATCGCCCCCTCGCTGGTGTTGCGGCTGAAGCTGATGTCCGGGCTGGACATCTCGGAAAAGCGCCTGCCGCAGGATGGCCGCTTCAATGTACTGGTGCGCGGCCAGGCGGTGGACGTGCGCATTTCCACCATGCCTACGCAATACGGCGAATCGGTGGTGATGCGCCTGCTTAATGAGGGCGCCAGTTTTCTTGCGCTGGACAAGCTGGGCATGCCGCCGGAGATGCTCGCCCGTTTCCGCAAAATCATCCGGCGCAGCAGTGGCATGGTGCTGGTCACCGGGCCGACCGGCAGCGGCAAGACCACCACGCTGTATGCGGCACTGGCGGAGATCAACACCATAGACCAGAAAATCATCACCGTGGAAGACCCGGTGGAATACCGCCTGCCGGGCATCAATCAGGTGCAGGTGAACGACAAGATCGACCTGACTTTTGCGCGCGTGTTGCGCTCGACCCTGCGCCAGGATCCGGACGTGATCCTGGTGGGTGAAATGCGCGACCCCGAGACGGCACAGATCGGCCTGCGCGCCGCAATGACCGGGCACCTGGTGTTTTCCACCCTGCACACGCGTGATACCGCCGGTACCTTGTTCCGCCTGGTGGACATGGGTGTGCCGAAATACATGGTGGTATCCTCGGTGAATGTGATACTGGCGCAGCGCCTGTTGCGCCGGGTATGCGACAGCTGCAGCGAACCGTATATCCCCACTCCGCAGGAAGGCGAATGGCTGGAGCATGGGGGCATTCAACGCGACCGTTGGGGCAACCTGCGGCACGGGCGCGGCTGTTCGCGTTGCAATGGCACAGGTTACAGCGGACGCATGGGGGTATATTCAATGCTGGAGATGGAGCGCAGTCTGGTGGATGCCGCCGCCCATCATGATTCCAATTACTTCATGCAAATGGTGCATTCGCTGATGAAAGGCTATACCCTGCTCGACTATGCGTTATCGGAGGTGGTGCTGGGGCACACCACGGTGTCGGAGGCGATGCACATCAGCCATCGTGCAGAAGACTGATGAAGCAACTAGCCATCCCGCTAAGCAACCAGCCGAAGAGCTTTTGGCCGGGCACCCGAAAGACGGTTGCCAAGCGGTTGGTTATGATGAAACTGCCGGTTTCAGGTGAGGGCTTCTGATGGCCGTATTCTCCTATAAGGGAAGGAGTGCGCGCGGCGATCTGGTGCAGGGCACCCTGGATGGCCCCGATACCGGCGCCATTGCCGATCAGTTGTTCAACATTGGCATTACGCCAACCGAGATCATGCCATCCGGTGTGATACTTACCGCAAAAGCCAAGAGCCCCTCGCTGTGGCGTGCCTTGAGGGCGAAAAAAGTCGAGCCGCTGGATGTGATGCTGTTCAGCCGCCAGATGTATACGTTGCTCAAGGCGGGGGTGCCCATCATGCGTGCGCTGGCAGGTTTGCAGGAATCGTCGCAACACCGCGATTTTGCCGCCGTATTGCAGGACTTGCGCGACAGCCTGGACAGCGGCCGGGAGCTCAGCACCGCGATGCGGCGCCATCCGAAAATATTTTCGCCGTTCTATGTCAGCATGGTGCAAGTCGGGGAAATGACCGGCATGCTGGATAAAACCTTCTTGCGCCTGTATGAACATCTTGAGTTCGAGAAGCAGATGAACGAGAGCATCCGTAGCGCATTGCGCTACCCGATGTTTGTGGCGGCGGCCATAGTGGTTGCCATCGTGATCGTGACCCTCTTTGTCATACCGGCGTTTGCCAAAGTATTCGAAGGCTTTCACGCCGAATTGCCGTTGCTTACCAGGGCGCTCATCGGTTTCTCCAGCTTCATGGTGCATTTCTGGCCGCTGTTGCTGGCGATGGCAATTGGTGCAGCGGCCGCTTTCCGCGCCTACACCAGCACCCCGAGCGGCAAGTACAAATGGGACAAGTACAAACTCCAGATTCCTGTCGCCGGGAAAATCATATTAAAAGGGGCATTGGCGCGGTTCGCACGCAGCCTGGCGCTGGCTTTCAAGAGCGGCATCCCCATCGTGCAGGGGCTGACCGTGGTAAGCATGGTGGTGGACAACGAATTCATGCGCGCCCGCGTCGAACAGATGCGTGACGGCGTCGAGCGCGGCGAAAGCATATTGCGCACTGCCCTGGCGACCGGCGTGTTCAACGCCACGGTGTTGCAGATGATTGCGGTGGGTGAGGAAACCGGCGATATGGACGGCCTGATGATGGAGGTTGCCGGCATGTACGAGGGCGAGGTGGAGTACGAAGTGAAGACACTCAGCCAGCAGATCGAACCCATCATGATTATCGCGCTGGGCATCCTGGTGCTGATCCTGGCGCTGGGCGTCTTCCTGCCGATTTGGGATTTGGGCAAGGTAGCGTTGCACAGATGAAAAACCAGTTGCAAGCCGCAAGTTGCGAGCCGCAAGTTAAATCCGGAGCCCGGAACTTACATCTTACGTCTTGCGGCTTGCGCCTTGCACCCCGGAATTTGCAAAGCGGTTTCACCCTGATCGAGCTGATCGTGGTTATCGCCGTTCTTTCGGTTCTTGCCGGGACACTCCTTAGCCGCGTGTGGCTTTATCAGGAACAGGCGGAAAAGGCGGCGATGGTCGGGGTGGCAGGCACGATACAAAGTGCGCTGGTTATGCAGTATGGGCGCTTGCTGGTGCGCGGCATGGAATCGGAAGCCACCGCGCTGGCGGCAGACAACCCGATGAAGTGGCTGGCAAAACAGCCACACAATTACTCAGGCGAGTTTTATGACCCGACACCGCGTTCGGTCGCTCCGGGGAATTGGATGTTCGACCTGAAGGCGCGTGAATTGATCTACGTGCTTGATCGCGCCGATCATTTTATCCCCGGCAAGGATGGGCAAAAATGGATACGTTACCGGGTCAACCTGATGTATGACCCCGCCTTGGGCGCATCCGGCAAAACTTCCAAAGAATTAGCAGGCGCCCTGTTCGAGCCGACTGTGCCATATCGGTGGTTTGATTAAGATGCCTCAGGTAACTTGAACTGGCCGTTTGCGCCTGTAAAACCGCCACGATAGCTGGAGTCGCGCATTGCAAAATATTTATTGCAAAATCCGGCTGGTTGGTTAGAATGCGCGAGTCAGACGGGGAGTTTTGGCGTGCCGTGTTCCCAATCCGGCCAATATCATCCGGTTTTGCGCTACGGTATGGAGTTTGGAAGTGCGTTGTTTAACGGGCTGCGGCCCTTCGGCGGGGTTCAGGACCGGCCTCAACAGAACTAAGGAGAGTTTAAAGATGAAACAACAACAAGGTTTTACCCTGATTGAATTGATCGTGGTGATCGTGATTCTGGCCATTCTGGCGGCGACTGCGTTGCCGAGGTTCGTCAGTTTGCAGAATGATGCCCGATTTTCTTCTGCTAGGGGCGCGCAGGGTGCTATCACATCGGCCGCCGCCTTGGTGCATAGTGCGATAATTGTTGCGGGTTCCAGTGTTTCAGGAGCCGGTACCGCTCTTATGGAAGGGGCCACGATAAATACACTGAACGGCTATCCCGATGGAACCGCCGGTGGTATCTTCGCTGCCGCGCAACTGGTGAACGGGCAGGGATATACCTTAACTCCTGCTAGTCCTACTGCAGCAGGGCAGGTTCAAGTTACTCCAACGGGCGTGTCGACTCCGGCCAACTGCTGGGTTACATATCAAGCTCCTGCTGTCGCAGGGGGCGCACCGACCATTACCTTCACTGCTGCTACATCTGCAAGCTGCAGCTAAGCGGCTGGCGCATAAAACGATCGGGCGGGAATTCCCGCCCTATTTTTTGAGCGGGATTATATTTTTATGCCCCGTCGTTCATTGGCCTGATTGATATGGGAAAGCGAATTGGACGAAGCGGCTTTACTTTGGTCGAGCTGGTCACGATTATTGTGATACTCGGCATCATGGCGGCGATTGCCGTACCGCGTTTTTTCAGCCGCAACACATTCGACAGCCGCAGTTTCTACGATCAAGCCATTTCCACTTTGCGCTATGCGCAGAAGGCTGCCATCGCGCAGCACCGTTTTGTGTGTGTCGCGTTCACCGCGAATAGCGTTACCCTGACCACTGGTGCGACTGCCGCCTGTGGTACCAATCTCACCGGCCCGACAGGGCAGTCTCCTTATTCGGTTTCCAGCAGCAACGCATCGTTCACGGCTACTCCGGCGGCATTTAATTTTGATGCGCTGGGCAAGCCGAGTTTCGCTACAGCGCCAAGCATCACGGTGAGCGGCTATACCACCAACCCCATAATCGTAGAAGCGGAAACCGGTTATGTGCATTAATCAGAAGACCGGGCCATCTCAGCCCTCAGTCCTCAGCCCTCAGTCCTCTGAACGCGGCGTCAGCCTGATCGAACTCATCATGTTCATCGTCATCATCAGCTTCGCCGTGGCGGGCATCCTGCTGGTGATGAACCTGACCACCGCCCACAGCGCCGATTCGCTGGTGCGCAAGCAGGCACTGGCAATTGCCGAATCGTTGCTGGAAGAGGTGGAGCTGATGCCGTTCACTTACTGCGATCCGGATGATGCCAATGCGGCGAATGCAACGGCAGCGACTGCCGCGCAATGCCCTGCGGCAAGCGGCGTTGGTGGCGTGGAAGCCATGGGGCCGGAGACGCTCGGCGGCACTGAAACGCGCTATGCCGCTCCGAATTTTGATAACGTCAACGATTACCACGGTTTCTCCATGAGTGGCGTGGGCGGCATTAAGGATATTACCAACACGCCCATTTCTGCCGCGCTAGACGGCTATTCCGCAAGCGTTTCCGCCACACCACAAGCTTTGGGAGGGATTGCCGGAACCGATGTCAATGGTGCGCCACAATCGTTGCTGGTAACGGTAACCGTGACCGGGCCGGGCAATACTACAGTGGTGCTGGATGGCTACCGCATCCGTTACGCGCCGAATAACTTGCCATGATCAGAACCGGGGAGCAAGGAGCAAGGAGCAAGGAGCAAGCGCAGGGCGGGGTTTGCGTCTTGCATCTTGCCTCAAAAGAACGCGGTTTCACCCTGGTCGAGATGATCATGGTGATCGTCATCACCGGCATCATCGGCGGCATCGTGGCGATATTCATCAGAGCGCCGGTGCAGGGCTACGTGGATAGCGCGCGCCGCGCGGAGATGACCGACATTGCCGACACTGCGCTGCGCCGAATCACGCGCGATTTGCGCTTGGCGCTGCCGAACAGTGTGCGGGTCAATACATCCGGCGCTGGCGTGAGTACGATTTACTACCTCGACTTTCTTTCTACCAGCGGCGGCGGGCGCTACCGTGCCGCCGGCACAGGGACAGTTTATTGTGCCGCCGCTGCGCCGACGAATTATGATGCGCTGCTTTTCACTGTCACAGACACTTGCTTTGAGATACTCGGGCCGCAGATGCAGTTTCAGGCAAATGACCAGGTAGTGATATACAACCTTGGCATTCCGGGGGCGGATGCTTATGAAGGGAATACGGCAGCTACCCATGTGCGGCGCGCCTATGCCGGAGCAACGGCGGCGCCGGTTTCTTTCGTGTTGCTTGCCTCTGCCAACCCATTTCCATTTGAATCGCCCTTGCAGCGCTTCCAGGTGGTGCATGAGCAGACGCGCTACATCTGCGACCCGGTCGCGCATACATTGACGCGTTACTGGTGGGCAGGGAACGCGGTTGTGGTGCCATCTGCGACAGTCCCATCCGGGGTGGGGGTCGGTAGTGCACTGCTGGCAACCAACGTGAGCACCTGCAAATTTACTTATGACGCCAACGTGGTGGCGCAACGTTCCGGACTGGTGACGATGAATCTGGGTATCACCGAGAGTAACGAGACGGTGACGTTGTATAGCGCTGCTCACGTCAGCAACGTGCCATGAAACAGATGACAATAATGCACCATAAATTGCAACAAGGATTCAGCCTGATTACGGCCATTTTTCTTTTGGTGGTGCTGGCAAGTTTGGGCGCGGTGATGATGACATTCTTTACCGCCCAGCAGCAAAGCTCGGCGCTGGACGTGATGGGCGCGCGTGCCTATCAGGCGTCGCGTGCCGGTATAGAATGGGGTGCGTTTCAGATAATTCAGAGCGGTGTGGCGGGCGGTGCATTTGCGAATGCCTGTCGGACTGGCGGTGCGCCTCCACAGCCGGGTGCACTGGCCGGTACACTGGCTGGCTTTTCGGTGAGCGTGGGGTGCAGCGCCACGTCTCATGTCGAAGGGGCGAGCACGTTATGGGTGTACAGTGTCAGCTCCGTTGCTGCCACGGTAGGCGCAGCAGGGCAGCCAGACTATGTCGAGCGGCAGATGAGTGTGACGATAGTGCAGTAGATTTTTGACGATGGATGAGAAGAATTCGCGGCGATTCCTTAAAGCCGCGAGGCGAGTGCGGAGCGGGTTTTGCGGTTTTAGTTCGTTTTAACGGTCGGAGTGTGTGATGAGAAACTGTGGTCTGATAAAACTACTGGTGAAACGACTAGCCATCCCACTGGTGGAACGACTAGCCATTCCACTGGGTTGCCCAAAGACTGCAACCAAGTGGCTGGTTATAAGCAACCTAAAGACGGTTGCCAAGTGGCTGGTTATGCCCACGGTTGATGCCAGGCGTAGCGCACAGGCTGGCGCGTCGGGGCGAGCCATGAGCAGACTCGCCAAATCATTCGCTCTGCTCCTGTCGTTCGCCGGGTTACTGTTGGGCGCGACAAACGCAAACGCGCTGGCGTGCACATCG
>JAGWMH010000083.1 GCA_028871775.1 Betaproteobacteria bacterium | reverse complement strand
AGTGCCAGGCAATCATCCAGCCAAACATGAAAAGGCACCATAAGCCTGCGATCGTAATCCACAGGATTTCGGTGCGCTCGATTGGCTCGGTTGCCCAATTTTTTGCAGGCGGTGTAAATGAATAACCCATTGAAGCCCCCTCTTAAAAAATAAAAAATAAATTTCAGCGCAAGCGGTTATTTGGCCAACGGGATAGTGACGATTTCCATGATCCCCCACAGCACGTAAAACACCGTTGGCACCACCAACCCCAACATCATTATAAAGTTGATATCATCGAGGATGCGCTGCAAGACGGTGGGTCTAAAACTTCCTTCATAACTAGAAGAATCTACAGATGACATAATGGCCTCCCTGGCACGACAAAAGATAAAAAAACAACCCAAAAAATCCCAACTACGAAATTATTTTGACGATACCCCAGACTATATAGATAGCTGTAAGAATCGCGCTGCCTATAAAACTCATACGCCATTTGGACATCTCGGTTCTTTGCCCAATGGCCGTTGCTTCTGCCCTGTCTTGCCTTGTTGCTTCCATCAGCCACCCCAGCTTCATAAAGTTAATGACAGTATGTGCATTTCGGATACAACTTTACAACAATCTTTTCATTTTGGCAATTCTCGTTGCCTGAACATGAGATTTGTTTGATATAGATCAACTGCAATCAAAATGCACCGGACTTATTAATGAACCTTTGCAGTCTTTGCCCAACCACTACTTCCCCCGATTTGCATATGAACTCCAGCTCGCGGGGGTACAAGCCGACCTGCGTCAAGCGAGTAAACAATCCCATGGCGGCATCAGCCGCCGGTTTTTAAATCTTCCAACATCCCCGCCGCAGTTGTTGAACCGCACCCGTTTCTTCAAATCATGGCTGCGAACGAATCGCGCCAGTCACCCATCAGGATCAAGCGATCAGCGGTATTCTGCTTCCGCCCTGGCGGCTTTGCCGCCCCAGAAGAACGTTGGTGCCGCTTCGCGTCCAATGGCTATCACAGCTTTCGTGGCTGCCGACTTTCGGTGCCAACCCCTCGCTGGCTCGCGTTGCAGGCGATCCGTTTACTGCACAGGCGACGGCGAACGGCATCCCATTCAGTTTCGTGGCTGGTGCTCCAGACCCTTTGCCGGGCTTGCCGTTGCCGTCGTAACTCATGCAAAGCAGCGCGTCACATCGAAGGGTTTGTTCTCCTTCAGCATGTGATAACACGCCCGCGCCAGTTTGTGCGCCAGCGCCTTGGTGGCAACCGCCGTATTCGTCTTCGCTTTCTTGCGTTCGTAAAACCGCCTGGCCTCGGCGCAGAAGCGCTGCGCACAGTAGGCCGCTTCGACAAAAGCCCAAGACAGATACTTGTTGCCGTTCCTGGTGTTGCCTTCACCTTTCTTCTTGCCGTTGCTCATGTGCTGGCTATCGACGCAGCGCGCATACGAAGCAAAGTTGCCCACGGTCGCAAAGCGGCCGATGGGGCCGGTCTCCAGTAGGATGATGCTGGCCAATATGCGCCCGATTCCCGGTACGCTGGTCAATAAGCTGTATTCAGGCCGCTCACTCATGTCTTCTAGCAGACGCTTTTCCAGCAGGTCGATTTGCTCACCCAAGGTGATGACCACAGCGAGGTTGCTTTTGATCGCCAGCCCTACGTCCTCCAGGAATGGCATTTGATCAACCTCATCGGCAGTCAGTTTCTTGATCTGGTTGCTGCTGATTTTCATTCCACGTTGCCGTGCTGCAATGTTCTCAATGGCGAGTATGTGGCTGGTGCGGCTGCGCACCAGTTGCATGCGCTTTCTGGCCAGATCGCGTATCGCCCGATGTTCCCGTGGCAGGATAGTGCCGGTGGGCAGGATGCCCAGCCGCAGCAGGTGCGCCAGTTGCCGTGCATCGGCCTCGTCGCCGCTGTGCTTGAGGCCATCGTATTTCTTGATGGCACCGGTGTTGGCCAGTTTCAACACAAATCCCGCCTCCTGCACCAGCCAGTACCAGTTGTAGGTGGACTCGACGATAACTGCTGCCAATTCATCACGCCATGGCAACAGAAACCCAACGATCCTTGTCAGGTCATTCGGCAGCCGCTTCTCCGCCACCACGCGATCTTCTTCGTCCGTCACCGTCACCACGCTGTTGTTCGAATGCAAATCAATTCCGCTGTACTTCATTTCGGCCTCCTGTGGTTAGAGCAAGTTCGCAAACTCACTTTAACCCCACCGCCACCGGCGGTGGGAGGCCGGCTAGATGATTTTCAGTTCAAAGTCGCACTTTCTTGCGGTACACTGAACTTCTTTCGAAAAGCTGAGGATTTATTAGGTGCATTTCGACCATATTTGGGGACGCTGCGAACAAATAGTGGCCTGTACACCTGTTATAGGGTTTACCCTCTTGTTGACTTGTGCTTGCGCTGCTCCGGTTGCTGCTGAAACCGCACCGCTATCGTTCGGCAAGTGGCAGGCCTCGCCTGCACTACCGGGGGGTGAAGAATCTTTGGTTCTATCGCTTAAGGCAGAAAAGGCGGTAAAGGGCTGGATGAAAACTTCTGTCCCCGCCCTGACCATTCAGTGCGTAAACGGAAAAGCAGCTCTTTACGTTGAAACGGGGATGGCGCTGGAGGTTACCGTGGTTGACCAGCAAATCGTGCAACTCCGGCTTGACGGTAATAAACCCTTCACTCAGCGCTGGCGCGAAATAACCAATGCGACGGTTTCCGCCCGTGACGCAGCGGCACTGATCAAACAACTCGCCCAGGCACAGAAATTTATATTCGAATTCACTCCCTTCGGCAGCGCACCCGCACAAGCCGAGTTCGCCGTTGCTGGCTTATCCGCTTACTTGCCGCAACTTGCCAAGGCATGCTGGGGAAAATAGACCTGCCAAACTACAGCGCGGAAAGAGGCAGCGGATTGTGTGTGAGCGCGACCGCCACGATGTAGAAAAATACCAGTTGCGCCGCCACCCATGCCGAGATTCTTGCGCGCATGGTTTTGCCAAAACGGAATGCCATCATGCCAAGCCCGATGTAGAACAACAGGCCGACCACTTTGGCGGTAAGCCAGGCATCCACGCCGGGGTATTGCCGGATGCCGATGGCGAGCGTAATAGCGCTTGCCAACAATAGCGTATCCACCATATGCGGGACAATCTTCACCCAGCGCTGGCGTAGTCTGGGCGAGCCCTGGATCAGCCACACTCCGCGCAAAAAGAACAACGTGTAGCTCGACGCCACACAAGTAATGTGAATGTTTTTTACCAGTAACAAGTTCATGGGCAATAAATTCCTGATCGCGTATAAGGTCCGTGTAAGCCGCCTTGCGGTTTAAATATATCGACATTATAGTGGCGCGCCAGCGCAGGGAACAGCTCAATACAGTTATCTGACGGAATATTTGCGGCGGTGTTGCTGGCAATGTATAAAATTTATATTTTGGAGAACCCGGAGCGAGCGCGGCAACGTCATGGCAAGAGCAGCATTCTTTAAACAGTTCCTAAAGCTTTTACTTGTGAGTCTGGCCATAGCGTCCCTATTTGGTTGCAAACAGCCGGAGGCGCAACCGTTCAAGTCCACTGATGTTAGCGGGATCGATTCCGGAAAAGATTTTCGGTTGACCGATCATCTGGGGCAATCGCGGACATTATCCGACTTCAAGGGTAAGGTCGTTGTATTGTTTTTCGGATATACGCATTGCCCCGAGGCTTGCCCGAATACACTGATGGAACTGGCGCGTGTAATGAAACGCCTCGGTCCCGACGCTGAAAAGGTACAGGTTCTGTTCATAACCCTGGATCCAGAGCGCGATACCCAGGCGCTCCTGGCCCAATTTGTTCCTTCGTTTAATCCAAAATTTATTGGACTCTATGGTACACCGGCACAAATTGCCGCAACCGCCAAGGAATACCGCCTCTTTTATAGCAAGGAGCCGGGCAAGAGTCCCGGCAATTACACACTGGACCATTCGGTCGGAACCTACATTTATGACCAGTCCGGAAGATTGCGCCTGCACGCGGCTTATGGGCAAGGGGTGGATGCCCTTGTGCATGATATTAAGCTATTGCTTAACTGATTTGTGTAAAATAGCACTTCTGAAACAGCATGAATTTAGCCAGTTCCATCGCTCATAAATTCCATATCGAATTCCAGCTAAGCCATTCCCCTAAGCCGGGTTTGCTCAGATCATGACGGAACTATTGGCGTTGCATTCATTCGAAGTTCGTGCGGGACTGCTGCTGGCAGCAAGCCGCCAGTGGTTGTGTGGTGTAACGCATTAATCCTTACCCGAAATACGTCTCAAGATTAACAAATGGATCAGGCATCGAAAAAAACAGGTTGCGCCATCGAGGCAGCAGGTGGTGTAACCCGCCTCACCCATACGGGGATTTCCGTGGTCGAATGGCAACCACTGACAGGCACTTTGCCACCCCTGACGGGTATATTCGCGGGCACTCTTATTCCGCTCACCACTCCAGAACTGCGCCGGATCAATGGCACTCTCTGACTATATCCTTACCTTCGGGCAACACATGTTGCAGCAGCATGGCGAGCGGGTGCATAAAATCGCGCTCGATGCCGGCCTTACCTGCCCCAACCGCGATGGTGTCAAGGGGATGGGGGGATGCACCTTCTGCAACAATGCCTCTTTCAGCCCCAACGGGCGCACCCCGCCTTCGCTTTCCGAACAAATCAGAAGCGGCAAACACGCCATCGGAAAGCGCACCCGGGCACGCCGCTTCCTTGCCTATTTTCAGGCCTATACCAACACCTACGCCGATGTGACCGCACTGGCAGCACTCTATGAAGAGGCATTGTCCGAGCCGGATATGGCAGGCCTGTCCATCGGCACGCGCCCTGACTGCGTTCCCGAAGCGGTGCTGGATTTGCTGGTAAGTTATCAGCGTCGCGTATTGGTGGTATGGCTGGAACTCGGCTTGCAATCAGCCTTTGACGAAACCCTCAAGCGGGTGAACCGCGGCCATGGCCTGAAGGAATATGAAAAAACGGTAATCGCCGCAAGGGAATGCGGCATCCCGGTATGCACTCACCTGATCATCGGCCTGCCCGGAGAAACGGAGCGCCATTACCACGCCTCGCTCGATACCGTGCTGGCCCTGGGAACGGACGGCCTTAAAATACACCCGCTGCATGTGGTCAAAAATACCGTGCTGGCCGCCGAGTGGCGGCGCGGCGAATATCAGCCGCTGGAAATGGCCGACTACATCCGGATTGCGGCTGATCTGATCGAGCGCACACCGCCTCATATCGTATACCACCGCATCACCGGTACTGCATCAAAGGATATATTGCTCGCCCCCTCCTGGTGTTCGCAAAAGTGGAATATCCTGAATGGAATCGAGTTGGAACTGAAACGCCGCGGCCATCGCCAAGGCGAATTTGCCAAGCTATCACATACTCAGGAAAAGATTCCTTATGCCGCCTGAATACAAACTGGAACTGGTCTGCCCGGCTGGCAGCCTGCCGGCGCTTAAGGTTGCCGTGGACTGCGGTGCGGACAGCGTTTACATCGGCTTTCGCGATGACACCAACGCCCGCAACTTCACCGGGCTGAATTTCGATGCGGCAAATGCGCGTGCAGGCGTAGCATATGCGCATGCAAAAAGCGCAAAAGTATTTCTTGCGCTCAATACCTACCCCCAGGCGCATGGCTGGGAACGCTGGGAGAAGGCGATAGACCAAGCCGCCGACATTGGCATGGATGCAATCATCCTGGCCGACCCCGGCCTCATGCAATATGCCATGAAAACCCACCCCCAGTTGCACCTCCATCTTTCGGTGCAGGGCTCCGCCACCAATTACGAGGCGATCAATTTCTACCATGAGCATTTCGGCATCCGCCGTGCGGTATTGCCGCGTGTGCTGTCATTTGCCCAAGTCGAGGAACTGGCCGCCGGCACACCCGTGGAGCTTGAGCTATTCGGCTTCGGCGGATTGTGCGTCATGGCCGAAGGACGTTGCTCCCTTTCTTCCTATGTCACGGGCGAATCCCCCAACAACTGTGGCGTATGCTCGCCGCCCAAGGCAGTGCGCTGGCAGAAAACCGCCAAGGGCCTGGAATCGCGCCTCAACGGCGTGCTCATCGACCGCTACGCCGATGATGAAAATGCAGGTTATCCCACCCTGTGCAAGGGGCGCTTCGAGGTGGAAGGAGAAACCTACTACACCATGGAAGAACCGACCAGCCTGAACACCCTGGAATTGCTGCCGGAACTGCTGCGCATTAAGGTGCGCGGCCTCAAGATCGAAGGGCGGCAGAGAAGCCCTGCCTATGTGGGGCAGGTCACCCGCATCTGGCGCGAAGCGATCGACCAGTGCATGAAAAACCCGCAAGGCTTTTCCGTCAAGCCCGCATGGACTGCCGAACTGGGCAAAATCTCCGAAGGCCAGCAACACACCCTGGGCGCTTATCATCGGCCATGGAAATGAAACTTGCGCTCGGCCCCGTTCTTTACTACTGGACGCAGGAGAAGCTGCAGAAATTCTATGAGGGGATCGCCGCTGCTCCGGTAGATATCGTTTATCTCGGAGAAACGGTTTGCTCACGGCGCCATATCATGCGCCTGTCAGACTGGCTGGAAGTGGCGAAAATGCTTGCTGCCGCCGGCAAGGAAGTGGTTCTCTCCACCCTGACATTGATCGAATCCGAGTCCGACCTGAAGACCCTGCGCAGGATTGCGGAAAACAGCAATTTCGCGGTGGAAGCCAATGACATGGGGGCCGTGCACCGCCTGGCGGGCCGTATGCCTTTCATTGCCGGGCCTTACCTCAATATCTACAACCCGCAGACCTTGCATCTGGTGGCGTCTCTCGGCGCCCGGCGCTGGGTCATGCCGGTGGAAATGTCGCACGAAGCGCTGCAGCCGCTGCAACAATCGCGGCCGGCGGGAGTGGAAACGGAAGTGTTCTCCTACGGCAGACTGCCGCTGGCTTTTTCTTCGCGCTGTTTCACCGCGCGCTTTCACAACCTGCCCAAGGACGACTGCCGCTTCCTGTGCATTGATGACCCTAACGGCAAGACCATGCGCACCCGGGAAGGCAAGCCGTTCCTGGTGATCAACGGCACCCAGACCCAGTCTGCTCTGGTGTACAACCTGATCGGCGATCTTGATTCACTCCGGAAGGCCGGTGTGGATGTAGTGCGCATCAGCCCGCAATCCGAACACACCGCGGAAATTATCCGCCTGTTCCGCGACCGCCTGGAGCAGCGGATAAGCCCAGAGAACGCCACGCAGCAAATGGAGAGCATGATGCCGGAAGCAGCCTGCAACGGCTACTGGCATGGGCGTCCGGGGATGGAACAGATGTTCTTGGCCAGCGCCATGCAACATGAATGAGACGCCGCGATGATTGAAAGATTATAATTATCCGCCAATAACGGAGCGCCCTGAAAAGATACCTGCATGGCAAATATTATGAAAAAACAGCCCTTCATTCTGCCCAAGCCAGTCAGCGATGTTTTGTCCGTGCTGCCCAAGTATCCGCAGACCCTGCTGTTTGTCCAGGCGGTTAATCTAGCACTGGGCGATACACTGCGCTCGGAAGTGATGCAACCCCTGCAGGGCAAGCTCATCACCATCCGGGTGTCCGATGCCGGAGTGGCTTATCATTTCACCCTCAACCCCAAAGGTATGGTTGCCTGCCGGCGCATCA
>JAGWMH010000082.1 GCA_028871775.1 Betaproteobacteria bacterium | reverse complement strand
TCGGGGGCGGGCAGATTGAAGGACAGACAGCGGCTCAAAATGGTCGGCAACAATTGCTGCGGCTTGTGCGACACCAGGATGAACAGCAAACCTGGCGGTGGCTCCTCGAGATTCTTCAGCAAGGCATTTGCGGCATTGATGTTCATCGCCTCGGCGGGATGAATGATGACCACGCGCCTGCCGCCCTGATGGGCGGACATGCCTATGAAATCGGCCAGTCCGCGAATTTGATCGACGGAAATCTGCTTGCTGGGTTTCTTGCCGGATTCGCTTTCTTCGCCGCCCAGGCTCAAGGCTTCCGGCTGCAGCAAACGAAAATCAGGGTGTGAATCCTGTTCGAGCCAGTGGCACGATGGGCACTTGCCGCAGGCGAAACCGGATTCGCCCGGTTTCTGGCACAGCAAGAGCTGGGCGAAATTCATCGTCAGGTCGAGCTTGCCTATGCCCCTTGATCCCTTGAACAGCAAGGCATGCGGCGGGCGCTTGCGCAGCTCCTGCAAGCGCACCCAGTCATTCTTTTGCCAGGGGTAAATTTCCTTCATATCGCCGCAACAATTTTTTCAAGTTGATGTTTAACTCTTTCCAAAGACTGCGCCGCATCAATAACGGCATATCGCTGCGGATTTTGTTGCACGCGACGGTGGTATGCGGCACGCACACGCTCGAAGAAATCGGCCTGTTCCTGCTCGAAGCGGTCCAGCGCCGGATTGGCCGATAGCCGTTGCCGTGCGATTTCGACCGGAATGTCGAACAGCAGGGTCAAGTCCGGCTGCAAGCCTTCGTGCACCCAGCGCTCCAGTTGCTCCAGCTTGGCCCACGGCACTCCCCTGCCCCCGCCCTGATAGGCGAAGCTGGCGTCGCTGAAGCGGTCGGACACCACCCATGTCCCGCGCTGCAAGGCCGGCCGGATGACTTGCTCGATATGCTCGAGGCGGGCGGCAAACATCAGCAGCACCTCGGTTTCGGCATGCATCGGCTGGTTGAGCAGAATCTCGCGCAGGCGCTCGCCCAAGGGTGTGCCGCCGGGTTCGCGCGTGACCAGCACCTCCAGCCCGCGCTGGCGCAGGGTGTCGGCAAACCAGGCCAAGTGGGTGCTCTTGCCCGCCCCGTCCACGCCTTCAAAGGTGATAAATTTCGCTTTGCTCATTTCTGGTATTTGTTGACTGCCCGGTTGTGCTGCGCCAATGTTCCGGAAAACTCCGAGCTGCCGTCCCCACGCGCCACGAAGTACAGTGCATCAGTTTTTGCCGGATGCAATGCCGCCTGTAGCGAGGCCAGCCCGGGCAGCGCGATCGGCGTGGGCGGCAATCCCACGCGGGTATAGGTATTGTACGGAGTATCGGCCAGCAAATCGCTCTTGCGCAAATTGCCGTCAAATTTTTCGCCCATGCCGTAAATCACGGTGGGGTCGGTTTGCAGCAGCATGCCGCGGCGCAACCGATTGGCGAACACGCCCGCAATCATGCCGCGGTCACTTGCCTGCCCGGTTTCCTTTTCCACGATGGAGGCAAGAATCAGCGCTTGATAAGGCGACTCCAGAGGAAGGCCGGCTTCCCGCGTTTGCCAATTTTCCTGCAGATACTTTTGCATGGTCTGATAGGCGCGCTTGAGCAGGACCAGGTCGCTGGCGCCGCTGGCAAAGTAATAGGTATCGGGGAAGAACAACCCTTCCAGCTGTTTTTCAGCTATGCCGAGGCGCTGCAATATTTCGGCTTCGGACAATGTCGCGCTGTCGTGGCGTATGGCCGGATTGGCATTCAACGCGGCGCGGAACTGGCTGAACGTCCAGCCTTCTATGATGCTGAGTTCGCTTTGCGTCACTTGCCCCTTGGTCAGGATGTCCAGCAACTCGAGCGGGGTCACTGCGGTTTCCAGCTCATAGTTGCCGGCCTTGATCTGCGCCGATTTGCCGAGCAGGCGCGCCAGCAGGACGAACATCCGCTCGTTTGGCAATGCCCCTTCCTGTTGCAGCTGGTGCGCCGCGCCCTTCAGGCTGGTGCCCTGCTTGAGCGAGAATTCGTACGGCAACGCGGGCAGGGTCAACGGCCGGGTGGCGTAGTAGCCCATATCGCCCGCCAGCAATGCAATCAGGAACAACACCAGGAGCAACAACTGCTTAATCGAGCGCATGAGCCAGCCCTTTCTGCGCCTGCATGGCAACCGGGCAATGGCTCCAGGTGCGGCTCTGCAACTCACGCACCGGCCACAGCCCGATGACGCTGTTCACCAGGAAAACCTCGTCGGCGGCGAGCAATTCCGCCAGCCCGAATTGCTCCACCCGGCATGGCACGTTGTGCTTAGCCGCCCATTCCATCACCCGTTCGCGCTGCACGCCAGCCACCCCGCAGCGCGACAGGTCCGGGGTCAGCAATGCCCCGTCCCGCACCATGAACAGGTTGTAGCGCGTGCCTTCTATCACATTGCCCTGTGCATCCAGCAGCACGCCTTCCGCAATGTCCGCGTCGTCCCATTCCGCCGCGGCCAGCACATTTTCCAGGCGGTTGAGATGCTTGATTCCCGCCAAACGCGGCTGTTGGCTCAAGCGCAGTTGGCACAGCCGCGCCTTGATTCCATATCTTGCCCAATCAGCCGGGTAGCCGGGCATAGGAGAAACATCCCAGATGCGGGCAGGCATGGACTGCACGGGAGGCGCATAGCCGCGCATACCCTCCCCGCGCGTGACGATCAGCTTCACCACTCCGTCAGGGTGCTGCACGAGCAAGTCGTTCAACTCGGCGGAAAGCAATGCAACATCCGGGCAGACAATGCCCAGCGCGGCGCAATCGTGTTGAAGTTTTCTGTAATGCAGCGGCCAGTGCAATGCGCGGCCATTGGATGCGCGCAGGGTACGGAACACCCCGTCGCCGTAGAGCAGGCCGCGATCGCGAATGCTGATCAAATTGCCAAGCTTGCCATTGACCAGCATCGGATTGGGTGAGGCTATATCTTGCGGAATACCAGCGAGCCGTTGGTTCCGCCGAAGCCGAAGTTGTTGTTCACCGCGACATCGATTTTCATGTTGCGCGCGGTGTTCGCGCAGTAGTCCAGATCGCATTCCGGGTCCTGCTCGAAGATGTTGATGGTCGGCGGCGAGATCTGGTGGTGCACCGCCAGCGCGCAGAACACCGATTCGATCCCGCCCGCGCCGCCCAGCAGGTGGCCGGTCATCGACTTGGTGGAATTCACCACCACCTTTTTGGCGTGGTCGCCGAATGCCAGCTTGATCGCGTCGGTTTCGTTCTTGTCGCCCAGCGGGGTCGAGGTGCCGTGTGCATTGATGTACTGCACATCCTGCGGGTTCAGCCGGGCGTTGCGCAACGCATTCAGCATGCTGCGCTTCGGACCGTCGGTATCCGGCGCGGTAATATGGTAGGCGTCGCCGCTCATGCCGTAGCCGGCGAGCTCCGCATAGATCCTCGCCCCGCGCGCCCTGGCATGCTCGTATTCTTCCAGCACCATCACCCCCGCGCCTTCGCCGATCACGAAACCATCGCGGCCCTTGTCCCAGGGGCGGCTGGCCGTGGCCGGATCATCGTTGCGCGTGCTGAGTGCGCGGGCGGCAGCGAAACCGCCCACCGCCAGCGCGCTCACCGTCGCTTCCGCCCCCCCGGCGATCATCACGTCCGCATCGCCATACTCGATGATGCGCGCCGATTCGCCGATGCAATGCGTGCCGGTGGTGCAGGCAGAGACCATCGCCAGGTTCGGGCCCTTCAATCCGTACATGACGGACAGGTTGCCGGAGATCATGTTGATGATGGTGCCCGGAATAAAGAACGGTGAGATTTTGCGCGGCCCTGCGGCAAGGTAATCTCTGTGCGTGTCCTCGATCATCGGCAGGCCGCCGATGCCGGAACCGATGTTCACGCCGATGCGCTCGGCATTTTGCCCGGAAACTTCCAGGCCGGAATCCTTGAACGCCTCCATGCCGGCCACCAGGCCGAAATGGATAAACCGGTCCATGCGGCGCGCATCCTTGGCGGAAAGATATTGCGTGACATCGAAATCTTTCACTTCGCCGGCAATCTGCGCCGTCAGCGCACCGGCATCAAAGTGGGTGATTCTGGCAATACCGGATTTTCCCGCGACGATGTTCTGCCAGACCGCCGGAATTCCGGTCCCGACCGGGGAAATGATCCCCAGTCCGGTAATGACTACTCTGCGTTTGGACAATCTGACTCCGCTAACTGGGGAACGAAGGAAAGGAGGAATTATTTCTGATGGGCGTTGACGTAGTCTATGGCCTGTTGCACGGTGGTGATTTTTTCCGCATCTTCATCCGGAATTTCGCATTCGAATTCTTCTTCCAGCGCCATCACCAGTTCAACCGTATCCAGGGAATCTGCGCCCAGATCATTGACGAACGAGGACTCGTTCTTGACTTCGGACTCGTTTACACCGAGTTGTTCAGCAACGATTTTCTTGACGCGTTGTTCGATACTAGACATGGAACTCTCCCTACTTATGGTTATAAATTCAAAAAGCAGCGCGCATTCTACCAAACTTGCCGGAAATACCCAATAACCTCAATCTTGAACAGCTATATACTTCCCGCCGCCAGTTTTTCGGGGTTTCGATAATTTGTAATGACCCCGGCTTTTCTTTTCAACTCCTGAGATGGTGGGCCGACCACTCCTGTATCAGGCTGTATCCCACCGCAAGCAGCGTCGGCCCGATGAAAACACCGATGAAACCGAAGGCGAGCACACCCCCTATTACACCGAGCAAAACCAGGATAAACGGCAAGTTGCTGCTGCGGCTGATCAACAGGGGTTTCACCACGTTGTCCACGGTGCTGATCAGGAAAAACCCCCACAGCAGCATGAAAATTCCCCATCCCACTGTGCCCTGGTAGAACAGCCAGATGGCCGCACTGCCCCATATCAGGGGCGGCCCGACGGGAAACATGGAGAATAGAAAAGTGACTACACCGAGCAGCAGTGCTGCCGGCACGCCTGCGATGGCGAAACCAATCGTGGCAACGAAACCCTGCGCCAGCGCGGTTCCCAATAGCCCGTACATGACACTCCGCACGGTTTTGTTGATGATGCCAAGGACATTCTCCGCATGGGCCCCAACCAGCCGATCCATCGCCGTGTTGAGAAAACTCACCAGCGCTACGCCATCGCGGTAAAAAAAGAAACTGATGAAGGCGGCCAGACTCATTTCCAGAACACCATGCCCAAGCATGATTCCGCCCGCCAGCAGAATATTCCTGGCGGGCTCCAGCAAGCGTTGCGTCAGGGCGTCCATTTCTTCCCGGTTGGTGGCGAGCAGGTGCCAATATTTATGGACTGATTTGCCGACTACCGGCACCCCCTTTACCCAAGCCGGAGGCTCGAGCGGTCCGTTCTCGACGGCCTGCCTGACCCCATCGTAAAAGGCGGTGATGTTATCGGCAAGATTGTACGCCACCAGCGCCAGCGGCAGGATGACCACGAGTGCCAGCGATAGCGTCATGGTGAACGCGGCCATGTTTTGCCTGCCCTTCATCCTGCGCAATAACCAGAGATAAAGTGGCCAGGTCGTGACGCACACCACCGTGGCGAGCAGTGTCGCGCTCAGGAACGGCCTCAGCACCAGGAAGCAACCTGCCACCAGAATGAATACTACGGCAAGCTGTGCGAAATATTCAAAGCGTTTTTCCATGGGGTTATGCCTCTTCCTGACTCTGGGAATCAAAACCCCAAATCAGATATTCCTCAGTAAACGAATAGCGTTTATCGGAAAAACTTGAGCGGGCGCAGGATCTATGTCGCCCGGGGCGAGCAGGCTTGTTCAGCCTAGGACATGACCATTCCGCCATCAACATTGATGACCTGGCCGGTAACATAATCCGCATCGGCGCTGCATAGAAAGGCCACCACATCGGCGACATTCTCGGCGCTGCCGAAGCTGCCGGCCGGAATGTTATTGATAAAATGCTGCTTCACATCATCCGGCAAACTTGCGGTCATTTCCGTATTGATGAATCCCGGGGCAACCGCATTGACCTGAATATTTCGTGCTGCAAATTCACGCGCCAATGTCTTGGTAAGTCCAATAAGGCCTGCCTTCGACGCTGCATAGTTTGCCTGCCCCGCATTACCCATCTGCCCAACCACCGATGCGATATTAACAATCTTGCCTGCGCGCTGCTTGAACATCTGCTTGTTAACAGCCTTGCACACATTAAAAGCGCCGGTCAAATTGACAGAAATAACCAGATCCCACTCTTCCGGTTTCATCCGCAAGAAAAGGTTGTCTCTGGTAACCCCGGCATTGTTAACGACCATGTCGAGGCGGCCGAACGTAGCAATCACCTGCTCGACGGCCTTTTCTACCGATTCCAGCTTGGTAACATTGGCTTCAACGCTGATGGCTTTAACCCCAAGCTCCTCGACCTCTTTTACCGTATCAGGGGCCATGGCCATATCAAGAATGGCGACATTAGCGCCCTGGCGAGCCAACTTGAGAGCAATGGCTTTACCGATCCCTCGCGCGCCTCCTGTAACAAGAGCGGTTTTTTCCTTCAGACTCATAATATCCTCCTTAACCCTACCTACGAAAACCACAAAAACTGTTTATGAAAGCGCCTCCAAAGCCAGTTTCAATGCTTCACCATCGTTGATGGCCAAGGCCTGCTGGTTGGTGTCGATGCGTTTGTTCAACCCCGCCAGCACCTTGCCCGGCGCGCATTCGGCGTTGTGCGTGATGCCGTGCTTGCCGAATTCCAGCACGGTTTCCACCCAGCGCACCGGCGAATACAGCTGGCGCACCAGGGCGTCCTTGATCGAGGCCGCATCCGCATGGCTCTTCACGTCGGCATTATGCAGCACCGGAATGGCCGGAGTTTGCACCGCGACATTGGCGAGATAGCCGCGCAACTGCTCCGCCGCGTCTTTCAGCAACCGGCAATGCGATGGTACGCTCATCGGCAGCATGATGGCGCGCTTAGCGCCCTTGGCCTTGGCCAGCTCCATGCCGCGCTCCACCGCCGCGCGATTACCGGCGATCACCACCTGTGCGGGTGAGTTGTAATTCACCGCTTCCAGCACTTCACCCTGCGCGCCTTCAGCGCACACGGCACGCACCGTGTCGTCATCCAGGCCGAGTATCGCTGCGATACCGCCCACTCCTTCCGGCACGGCCTGCTGCATGCATTGCGCACGGTAGCGCACCAGCGGCAGCGCATCGGCAAAGCTCAGCGCACCTGCTGCAACCAGCGCGGTGTATTCACCCAGGCTGTGTCCGGCCATCATCGCCGGAGCAGCGCCGCCTTGTGATTGCCAGGCGCGATACACCGCCACACCGGCTGTGAGCATGATGGGCTGGGTGTTCACCGTGGCGTTGAGGTCGGCATCGCTGCCTTCGGCGACCAGTTGCCACAGATCCTGCTTCAGCACGTCAGATGCCTCGGTGAAGGTTTCGCGCACCGCAGCATAATCGGCATAGCCGTTCATCATGCCGCGCGATTGCGAACCCTGGCCGGGAAATACAAAAGCGAATTTAATCATAAGAGCAGTCGTTAGTTGGTAGTCGTTAGTCGTTAGTTGAAAAACCGGTTTAACTAACGACTAGCGACTAACGTCTAGCGACTGACTCACCATTTCACCAGCACTGCACCCCAGGTAAACCCGCCGCCCACCGCCTCCAGCAGTATGTTCTGCCCCGCCTTGATGCGTCCGTCGCGCACAGCAA
>JAGWMH010000081.1 GCA_028871775.1 Betaproteobacteria bacterium | reverse complement strand
CTGTCCTCCACCATCACGCAGTGCGCCGGGTTCAGGCGGTGCTTGCGCAGCAGCCGCAAAAACCCCGCCAGCTCCGGCTTGGGGCGGTAGCGTGCATGCTCGATGGCAAACACATCGTCGAACAGATCATCCACGCGTAGCAGCTTCAGCACGGCATGCACATAGCGCTGCGGCGCGTTGGAGAATACCAGCTTTCTGCCCGGCAATTTTTTCAGCACATGGCGCAGCCGCGGCTCGCGCAACACCATTCGGGGCAATTCCGGAAACTGGTGGGTATGCCACAGGAAGTGCCGCGGGTCGGTGCCGTGGTGCTTCATCATGCCGCTCAGGGTTGCGCCGTAACGCTGCCAGTAATGCATGCGCAATTTACCCGCCGCCTGCTCATCCAGCCCCAGATGCTGCTGCAGGTAGGCAGTCATGCTGCGGTTGATGTGCGGGAAGATGTGCGGCGTCGCATTGTGCAATGTGTTATCCAAATCGAACACCCACACCACTCCCCTCGCCCGCCGGGAGAGGGGCTGGGGGTGAGGGAACGTCCCGTCAGCTTGCTCCCTCACCCTAGCCCTCTCCCGATGGGAGAGGGAACGGAGGCATCTTCCCAATCACGCTCATTTACTTTTTATCAGTGTGCCGACGCCCTCATCCGTCAGAATCTCCAGCAGCAGCGCATGCTCCACCCGCCCGTCAATGATGTGCACAGCCTTCACCCCGCCGCGTGCGGCATCCAGCGCCGAACTGATCTTGGGCAGCATGCCGCCGGACAGCGTGCCGTCCGCCACCAGCCCATCAATCTGCTTCGGCGTCAGCCCGGTGAGCAAGTTGCCGTCCTTGTCCAGCACGCCGGGAGTATTGGTGAGCAGCACCAGCTTTTCAGCGCGCAACACTTCCGCCAGCTTGCCCGCCACCAGGTCGGCGTTGATGTTCAGCGTCTCGCCGTCCGGCGCCACGCCGATCGGCGCGATGACCGGAATGAAATCGCCGGAATCGAGGAAGGTGATAATCGCGGGATCGATCTTGGTGATCTCGCCGACCAGGCCGATGTCCAGCATCTTGCCCGGTTCTACATTGCTTTCCAGCAGCATCTTCTCGGCGCGGATGAAAGCGCCGTCCTGCCCGGTCAGTCCCACCGCCTTGCCGCCGTGCTTGTTGATCAGGTTGACGATGTCCTTGTTGACCTTGCCCAGCACCATCTCGACCACGTCCATGGTCTCCTCGTCGGTCACGCGCATGCCCTGCACGAAGGCGCCTTCCTTGCCCATCTTCTTCAGCAGCTCGTTGATCTGCGGCCCGCCGCCATGCACGATCACCGGATTCATCCCCACCAGCTTGAGCAGCACCACATCGCGCGCGAAGCTTTCCTGCAATTGCGTATCGGTCATGGCGTTGCCGCCATACTTGACCACGATGGTCTTGTCGAAGAAACGCTGGATATAAGGCATCGCCTCGGAAAGAGTGCGGGCTTTTTTCTCGGCGGCGGAAGGCGTAAGGGACATGATCTATCCTTGGACGAAACTGCCGCGCATTCTACACCACTCCAAATAAAACGGGCGGCTCAAAGCCGCCCTTCTCGCGCAAAGTCCGTGCTTACTTGGCAAACAGCCGACTCAGCGGTGGTCCTGCACCGAGCGACCGGAATGCTGCTTGTAGCTGAGCTCCAGCCGTCGGACCTCGGCCACCGTTTCCAGCTTGCGGATATGCTTGCCTGCCAGCTCCACGGTCAAGGTGACCGGAACATGATCCCCTTCATTCAACTCCTGCTTCAAACCCACCATCATCAGAGCCACATCATTCTCGCCAAACACCACAGTGCGGTGGCGCGGCAGGCTCAGGCTGCCCACCTCGCGCGCCTGCATCTTGCCTCTGCCGGCGGGGTACAACACCTGCATCTTCACCGCGGCAGCCAGCGGGCTGCTCACAGCAACCAGCCTGGCCGGTTTGATGCTGGTCAGGTTTAACTGCAGGGATACTGTGTGCTGCCCCGGTACACTTTCACGCAGCCATGCATTCTCCACCACTACATCGTCGGTGCCTGCCCATGCATTGCTCACCAACACAAACGCCACGATACCCACCAGCTTTTGCCACATCATGACTCCTCCATAACCAAAACGGATAGCGCTTGCCTAATGATGATGCTCGTGCTCGTCGTGATTGTCAGCCAGCGGCTTCACTTCGGCAGTGGCTTGCACCGTTGCCTTGTGCTTGTCGGCAAACTGCACCGTCACGGTGAACGGTATGCTCTCGCCGGCCTTGGCTGGCTGTTTCAGGTTGAGTAGCATCACATGGATGCCGCTCGCTGCCAGATCAACCGCCTTGCCCGCAGGCAATGGCAGGGATTCGATGGCGCGCATCTTCATCACGCCGCTATCGTGCGTCATGCGGTGAAGCTCCACGGCACCCGCTGCCGGGCTGGAAATCGCCACCAGCTGTGCTTCTTGTTTGCTGGTGATGGAAAACTGCATGGCCGCATCCTCTTGCCCGGGCGCCGTGGCGCGCGCCCACGCGCCGCTCACTGCCACATCCCCCGCCCAAGCCTGTGCCGCGCACAACCACGCGGCGATTGCAATCGCATAACGCATTTGAATTTCCTCAGATTTAACGACGTGCCAAGATACAGGAAGAGACGCCACTTCTCAACAATGAACATGCCCAACAGGATATTCACTGCTGTTTCAATTTTTCAGATGGGAAAAAGTGCAAGGCAGACAGTGCATGCACCAGCGTACATGGGAGGGAGGCCGGAAGAAAATTCCGCACCGCCTGCCTGGCAAGGCGCAATTTAAGGTGTTTGCGCCTGCCCGGGAATGTGGCATATTGTCGCGCGACAATTTGTCGCACCCCGCCGACACTGCCAAAGCGGTAAAATTCAACAGCAATGAACCCTTCCATTCTCGCCGCCCAGACCGGGCACAGCCATCTGCGCCGCCTCGTGGTGCTGCGCGCCATTGCTGTAATAGGGCAGTGCGCTGCGCTCGCGCTGGTGTACCGTATTCTTGCGATGAAGCTGGAATGGCTGCCCATGCTCACCACCGTCGCCGCGCTGGCGGGGCTGAACCTGCTCACCTGGTGGCGCCTGCGCGCCGATTATCCGGTTTCCAACCCCGAGCTGTTCGCGCAGTTGTGCGCCGACGTGCTGGCGCTGTCGGTGCTGCTCTACTACGGCGGCGGCTCGACCAATCCCTTCATCTCGCTGTTCCTGCTGCCGCTGGTGATCGCCGCAGCCGCATTGCCGCGCAGCTACACCTGGGCGATGGCGGGCATCACCACCGGCTGCTACACCCTGCTGATGAAATTCTACGTGCCGCTGCCATCGGACAACGCGCACGAGGGGCATATGCAGCATGCCGCGGCGCAGGGCGATGCCTTCAACATGCACGTCATCGGCATGTGGCTGGGCTTCGTCATCAGCGCGGTGGTGGTGGCGTATTTCGTGGTGAAGATGGCGCAGGCGGTGCGCGACCGCGACGAGACGCTGGCCAAGGTGCGCGAGGAAACGCTGCGCAATGAGCGCATCGTGGCGCTCGGCACCCAGGCAGCGGGCGCCGCCCACGAACTGGGCACGCCGCTATCCACCCTGTCGGTAATCATCGGCGAGCTGAAGCGCGACCATGCCGTGCTGCCGGAATGGCGCGGCAATCTGGACATCCTGGACGAACAGGTGCAGGGATGCAAACGCATCCTCGGCAAGCTGCTGGCCAATGCCCAGGATACCGTCACCCAGACCGCGCTGCCGCAGCCGCTGGAGCAGTTCCTCGCCGCCACGCTGGATGAATGGCAATTGCTGCGCCCCGCCGTGCATTACCGTTACCAGGCATCCGGTGCGCAACCGGCGCCGCAGTTGCGCATGGACCCGGCGCTGCGTGCCGCGCTGCTGAACCTGCTCAACAATGCCGCCGACGCCTCGCCGGATGAAATCGACATCCAGGCGCATTGGGACGAGCGCCGTTTCACGCTGGAAATCCATGACCACGGCCAGGGGCTCACGCCGGAAGCCGCCGCCCGCGCCGGCTCGGCATTCTTCACCACCAAGGAGGAAGGCAAGGGGCTGGGGCTGTTCCTCGCCAACGCCACGGTGGAACGCCTGGGTGGCAAGGTGCGCCTGTTCAACCGCGAGGGCGGCGGCGCCACCACCGAGGTTATCCTGCCTTTGCAACCCTATACAGCATGAACACATCTCTCAACGAACAAGCCTCGCTGTTGCTGGTGGACGATGATGATGTGTTCAGCCAGGTGCTGTGCCGCGCGCTGGAAAAGCGCGGCTTCGCCGTGACCGTGGCGCACAGCGTGGAGCAGGCGCTGCCGCTGGCACGGGACAACCCGCCGGAATATGCAGTAGTGGACTTGAAAATGGACGGTGCATCCGGGCTGACGCTCATCCATGCCCTGCATGAGCTCGACCCGGCCACGCGCATCGTGATGCTGACCGGCTATGCCAGCATTGCCACGGCCGTGGAGGCCGTCAAGCTGGGTGCCACGCAGTACCTGTCCAAACCGGCGAATGCCGACGAAATCGTGGCGGCGTTCGGCCACCACGCCAGCGTCGACGCCCCGCTCAACATACAGCCGCCTTCGGTGGAGCGGCTGGAGTGGGAACACATCCAGCGCGTGCTGCAGGAGCATCAGGGCAATATCTCTGCCACTGCGCGCGCGCTCAACATGCACCGCCGCACCCTGCAACGCAAGCTGTCCAAGCGGCCGACCTCGGAAAGCTGACGCAACAGCCCTCCCCGTGACTCATCCTGTCCGGCGCGACTATAATTGCCGTCTTTCCATTGTCGTTGGCCGCAATTCATGAAGTTCGTGCTGTCATTTCTTGCCGCCCTGCTGTTTCCCTCACCGGCCCAGGCGCAGCAAACCGGCCTGCCACCTGCGCCGTCTCTGGCAGCCAAATCCTATCTTCTGTATGACTTCACCAGCAGCCAGATACTGGTCAATGCAAACGGAAACGGGCGCGTTGAGCCGGCCTCGCTGACCAAGCTGATGACGGCCTACCTGACCTTCACCGCGCTCAGACAGAATAAGCTTACGCTGGAGCAGACCGTGACCCCGTCGGCGGAAGCCCTGCTCATCCAGGGTGAAGAATCGCGCATGTTCCTCGACAAAAACAAACCGGTAACCATCGCGGAACTGCTGCGCGGTCTCATCGTCCAGTCCGGCAACGATGCCGTGCGCGTGCTGGCAGAGACCATCGCCGGCAGCGAGGAGAAATTTGTCGGGCTGATGAACAGGGAAACGCAGCGGCTGGACATGAACGACACGCACTTCGCCAATGCCACCGGCCAGCCGCATCCGCAACACTACACCACTGCCCATGACCTGGCATTGCTCGCCGCCGCCATAGTGCGCGACTTTCCCGATCACTACCCGATCTATTCGCTGCGCGAATACCAGTACAACAACATCAAGCAGGCCAACCGCAACCGCCTGTTGTGGATAGACCCCTATGTGGACGGAATGAATACGGGATACACCGAAAGCGCCGGATTCTGCCTGGTGGCCTCGGCCAGACGCGACAACCGCCGCCTGATTTCGGTGGTGATGGGCGCCGCTTCCGACAGCCTGCGCGCCACCGAAAGCCAGAAATTATTGAACTATGGCTTCCAGTATTTCGAAGCGGTGCGTCTGTACCAGAAGAACCAGCCGGTAGCCAGCGTGCGCCTGTGGAAAGGCACAGAGGACAAGATCAAGGTCGGGTTTCGCAGCGATATATTTCTTTCCGTGCCGAAAGGACAGCTGGCGCAACTCAAGGCAACCATGGAAACACAACAGCCGCTCATTGCCCCGATTACCGGCGGGCAGAAAGTCGGTATGATGAAACTTGCGCTGGGCGGCAAGCCGTATGCCGAATTCCCGCTGGTGGCACTGGAGCCCGTGCCGCTGGCCAATGTTTTCTCGCGCGGATGGGATAATATCCGCCTGCTCTTCCAATAAACCTGGAAAAAGCAGTTAGCCACAGAGAACACAGAGATCACAGAGAAAAACCATCGGTTGATACAGTGAGTATGCTTACTGTCAAATGGGCGGAAAACATTGGTAAAGCCACCGCCTTCTCTGTGTACTCTGTGATCTCTGTGGCTTGAATTACAGTTTTTAGTTAAAGGATCATGCCATGACTGTCTATTTGAACGGGCAATTCATGCCCATCGAAGAAGCCAGAATTCCCGTGCTGGATCGCGGCTTTATTTTCGGCGACGGGGTGTATGAAGTCATCCCGGTATATTCGCGCCACGCGTTCCGCCTCGCCGAACACCTGAAGCGCCTGCAGCACAGCCTGGACGGCATCCGGCTCGCCAATCCGCACAGCAATAGCGAATGGACGAAGCTGATCGACACACTTATCGCGCGAAATTATGCAGAAGATCAATATCTCTATCTGCACATCACACGCGGCGTGGCCAAACGCGACCATGCCTTCCCCCAGCCGCCGGTCAAGCCCACCGTGTTCATGATGAGCAGCCCCCTGCTGGCGCCGCCCGCCGAATTGCTGCAAAGCGGCATCGCCTGCATCACCGCCCCCGACAACCGCTGGCTGCGCTGCGACATCAAGTCCATCGCGCTGCTGCCCAACGTGCTGCTGCGCCAGATGGCGGTGGATGCGGGCTGTGCGGAAACCATCCTGATCCGCGATAGCGGTTTCATGACCGAGGGCGCCGCCAGCAACATCTTCGTGGTGAAGAACGGCACACTGCTCGCCCCGCCCAAAGACAACCTGATGCTGCCCGGCATCACCTACGACGTGGTGCTGGAACTCGCCGCCGCCAATGGCATCCCGCATCAGGTGCGCAAGGTCGCCGCCGCCGAAGTGCTCAATGCGGACGAACTGCTGCTCACCTCCTCCACCAAGGAAATACTCGCCATTACCACGCTGGACGGCAAGCCGGTGGGCAACGGCAAACCCGGCGCGATATTCGCCAGGCTGCACATGCTGTATCAGGATTTCAAACGCGACGTGATGCGGAAAACTATGTAGGTTGGGTTAGGCGCGCTTTCTGCGCCGTAACCCAACATTGCACCTGTTGGGTTACGCGATGAACCCACTAACCCAACCTACGGCAGATTGATACCGGGACAAAATGAAACTGGAAGACTCCCTCATTGATTACCCGTGCGACTTCCCGATCAAGGTGCTCGGGTTGTCGCGACAGGGTTTCGCGCAAGCGGTGATGGAAGTGGTGATGCGCCACGACCCCGGTTTCGACGCCAGCTCGATGGAAATGCGCAGCAGCAGCAAAGCGCGCTACCTCAGCCTCACCTGCACCGTGCGCGCCACCTCGCGCGAACAGCTCGACGCGCTGTATCAGGAGCTGTGCGACCACCCGATGGTGGCGATGGTGCTATGAGGACTCAGAACTCAGGACTCAGGACTGAGTTCGGGGCACTAAGTCCTCAGCCCTCAGTCCTCAGCCCTCAGTCCTCCCCTCTTGTCAGTTTTCTAGGTCTCGTTGAATACCAACCCGCCTGGCAGGCGATGAAGCAATTCACCGCACAGCGCAATTCCGCAACGCGCGACGAAATCTGGCTGCTGCAACACCCGCCCGTGTACACGCAGGGGCTGGCGGGCAAGCCGGAGCACCTGCTGCGCGCCAGCGACATCCCGGTGGTGAAGATAGACCGCGGCGGGCAGATTACCTATCACGGCCCCGGCCAGATCGTCGCCTACCTGCTGCTCGACATGCGCCGCTGGAAGCTCAA
>JAGWMH010000080.1 GCA_028871775.1 Betaproteobacteria bacterium | reverse complement strand
CCGTAACGCAAGCAGGCTTTGGATTCTTAACAGGTTCGGCACAGCATCAACTGCGCTTCAACCAGTCTGCAATGATGCTCCCGACAGCGGGGTTGACCAGGTAGCCATAGGAACGATGGCAGTTCAGGCCTTCGGCGCTGCGAAAGAAGTTGTAGATGCCCTGGCTATGATCTTCAATGGACTCGACCAATCCCTGTTCCAGCATGGTGTAAAAACTCTCATGCAAATTGCGGTTAAGCGCTGCAACGTCTCCCTCGGCTGACAGATTTATCCAGCGGCGGATCCGGTCAGGATAGCTTTTCATCCCGTTTCCGTTCATCCCCAGCAAACGCCGTTGCACGTAGTGCATTCCCAGCGGGCTGCCGAGGGTCAAGAAATCCACTTTGCCTTTCACGCCTTCCTCGCGGGAAAGCTCCCACAAGGTATCGTAGGCAATGACGGAACCGAGGCTATGTCCGATCAGCAGTACGTCCTCCTGCCTCTCCAGCAAGGGGCGCAATGCGTCTGCCAATAAACTGCGAATGGCGCTGGCAATACGGTCAGTGTTTTCGAAGTAACGGTTGATCTCCTTGGCGGTGCTGCGCACTTCTTCGGGCAGCAGCCGTATCAGGAATGGAAGATGGTCACCCAGTGTCAACATGAGGCGTTGTAGCCATATGTTCCATGAATTTGCCTCCTCGATGTCCTGCTCGGTGGGGCCGTGTTTGTTGATGAGGGCGTCGATCCACGGAATGTCCATGGTGACGTCCTTATACTTGTGATAGAAAAGGTGGTTCCAGCTAACGAGGTGGAATTGCGAATAGCCGGCTTGCAGCATGTTGGCCGTTTCGCGATCGGCGCGGCGAACTCCTTCGACCAGCGTGCGCCAGAGTAATGCGCGGTGCTGCGCTTCTTCAGGCTTGGGGTTTTTCCCCGGAACAAAGATTATGTGCTTGGTCGCCATAGTATGCCCGCCTGAATTTTTCATGACCGATAAGCCGGGATGTTGATCTGAAATCTCCGCAAATTAAAGCTAAGGAAACGCTGAATAAGTATGTCATCGCGATGAATAAGCCTTTAGCCGCGAGCGAAGGGTGGCGGGAAGCGACGTGGCGATCCACGACTATGTGATCTTTGAAGCTTCCTGGATTGCTTCGCTGCGCTCGCAATGACGGTTTTGGACTTGTTCAGCGTTTCCCTGATTAATAAGGCCAGACTCGATTGATATGTGAATCAATGGTGTCTGGCCCGGTTGATTACCAGCCAGAAAGATCACTCCCGATCCGCCTGGTTGCTCTTCCAGATCGACAGCAGCAGCCATACGCCACCGGCAGCCGCGCCGAGAAAACCGAGCAGGCCAAAAGTGGGCAGCCCGAGCAGCGTGGGGCCGCCGGATACGGTCATGACGATCGAGGAACCGATGATAAGCGCAGCAACGACAATGCCGATCGCCAGCCGGTTCGCAGCCCCGTCGAGCTGATTGCCGACATGCTTCAGGTGCGTGACATCGATGTGGATTTCCAGCCGGCCGCGCCGTGCAGCACGCAGCAGCCGGGAGAGGTCGTGGGGCAGGTCTGCGATCAGCGCCAGCATTTCGCCGGCTGACCGCCAGCCGCGCTTGATCAATGCGGCTGGCTTATAACGTGCGCGCAGCGACTGCTCCAGCATGGGCAGTGCCTCGCCGGCCATATCGAAGTCCGGGTCGAGCTCGCGGCCCATGCCCTCGAGCGTGATGAATGCCTTGATCAATAGCGCGAGATCGGCAGGCAGCGCAATCCGGTGTTTGCGCACGATGGCCACCAGGTCGTTGAGCATGGCGCCAAGGCTGAGCTGTTTCAATGGCAGGCCGTAGTATTGATCGACGAAGGTATTTATCTCCTGTAACAGGACAACCTCATTCACCGCACCGTCGCCGGTCCAGTCGAGCATCACATCGGCGACGCGCGCCGGTTCGTTCCGCACCATGCCGAGCATAAGCCGGATCATCTGGCCGCGGCGTTCCTCGGTCAGCCTGCCCACCATGCCGAAGTCGATGAAGGCAAGGCGGTTGCCGGGCAGATAAAACACGTTGCCTTGATGCGGGTCGGCGTGAAAGTAGCCATCCTCGACGATCATCTTCAACACGGCGCGCGCCCCGCGCCGCGCGAGTATCTTGCGGTCCAGGCCGGCCTGGTCGGCGGCGGCAAGATCGCGCCCCGGAATGCCGTCGATGAATTCCTGCACGCACACCCGCTCGCCGGTCCACTGCCAATAGACTCGAGGAATAACGATGAGCGGCGCAGCGGTTGTGCTGTCCGGCGCCTTGCCGGTGGCGGACGGAGAGGCGGCATCCTGATCCGTGTAGCCCGCAAAATTGTTTGCGATGCGTTCGGCATTGCGGCATTCGGTGGCAAAATCCAGCTCGCGCCGCAGCGACTGCTCGAACTGCCGGGCGACCTCCTGCGGGTGAAAATTGCGCAGCTCGGGATTTTCCGACTCGACGAGTTCTGTCAGGCGCATCAGCCAGCGCAAGTCGGCTTCGATGACAGGCCGGATGCCCGGCCTGCGCACCTTGACCACCACCGCGCTGCCGTCTTTCAGGCGGGCACGGTGCACCTGTGCGATGGAGGCAGCCGCCAGTGGTTCGGGGTCGAAGGCGGCAAATATCTCCTCGGGCGGCGCGCCCAGGTCTTCGCCAAGCTGTTGCTGGAGATCGGCGTAGGGTACCGGTGGCGCGCTGTCCTGAAGCTTGGAGAATTCAGCGATCCACTCGGGTTCGAACAGGTCTACGCGCGTCGCGAGCACCTGGCCGAGCTTGATGAAGGTCGGCCCCAACTCCTCAAGAGCGCGCCGCACCCGCGCGGGCGGCTCGAGATGCGCCAGCTCTTCGGCATGCTTCCAGCGCAGCGTCCGTCCCGCGCGTTCCAGCGCATTGGCCATCCCCATGCGCCGCACAAAATCGCCGAAGCCATAGCGGATCAGGATCGAGGCGATCTCGTGCAACCGCCCTAGGTCGCGCGCTGCAATCAGCGCCCGCCACAACATCACTCGCCCTTGTCTTTGCTATGGCCGGGCTGGACGTGTTCGGCCAAGCCGGTGAGCACGCCGGCAGCGATCTGGCGCACGAGATCGGAAGTGTTCTTCGCGAGATGCAGGCCAACTCCAACCTGGGCGCGCCCTGCCGCGCCGATATGGTGTGCAAAGACGGTCAGCGTTTCTTTCAGCTGCCTGCCGACGGCGGAACCATAGATGCGGACATGCGCCGCCAGGTCATACAATATTTCACCCGCCGCACCCTTGGCAGCCGAGGCCGAGCTTCGCAGGGTTTCCACGAACATCGTCTCGAGGCTTGCCAGGTCCGAGCGCGCCCGCTTGAGGTCATCGCTGGAATATTTCTGCGCCCGGCCCGCCGCTTCCTCTACGGCGAGCTTGGCGGCCTCGGCAAATTGTGCAAGCGCTATGTCCAGGCCTGTGACAGCCTGTTTGAGGTGCTCCCGCGCAATATGAGTCTGCGCAGATGAATGCTGCAACTCCTTTTGCACGCCTGCCTGTGCGCCGCGCAACACGGCGCCCGCGGTCTGCCGCACGGACTCGATATCGAGCGAACGCGCACTGATGACGCGCAAGGTGAGCTGCCGCACTTTTTCCTGCACATTATTCCCCTGCTCGACGGTTTCGCGCACTTCTGCTTCAAGGACGCTTGTATCGTTACTGGTTTCAGCATTCATGACTGGTCTCCCAAAGTGATAAATCGATTAAGAGCCTATTTCAGTAGGCTCTAAACCCGCGCAACAATTTCCGTGGTTTTCAAGCTACTCCCGTTCCTGCAAATGACCCATTCAAACCGATCAGGCGAATCCCCGCAAGGCAACACAGGCTACAGCATAAATCAAAACCGCCAGCAATATCACCGCGGCAAAGCCCAGATGAATCGCCAGCAGCGTGGCGAGGACTGCTCCCACCACCGAGGCGAAGCCGTTGATCGCCCATGCCCAGGGAATGGCTTCCTCGGCAGTGCCTGCCAGCCGCATCATGCCGGTGGGGAAGGGCACGCCCATGCACATCGCCAGCGGCGCAATCAGCGCCACGGAGATGACTATCTTCGCCGCATCGGGCAGATGGATCAGCGCCTGGAACAGGCCCGGCAGGATAGCGAGGTAGAACAGCGATATGGCGCCCAGCGCGATCACCGCCAGCGTGACTTTGTTCGCCGCCTGCCAGCGCCCGGCCAGCCAGCTTCCGGCGGCAGCGAACGCCAGGAATGCACACAACACGACCGCCACGGCGTACAGAGGGTGCGCCAGGAACAGCACGAATTTCTGGATGAAGGCGATTTCCATGAACATGAAGGCAAAGCCGATGGCGAGAAAATACAGGGCCACCGGTGCGCCGGGCAAGCTGCGCCGGCAACGCGACAAGGCCAGCGGCGCCAGGATCAGCAGGATGCTGGCCGCAAAGGCCTGCAGCAGCGTCGCCGCCAGCAGCGGATAGCTCCAGTCGAGCAGCGGCATGCCGCCCTGCTCGCGCAGCGCGAATATTTCCGCGGCGGCATTCCATTTGAAGAAACGGAAAAAATGCGGCCGGTCGTCGGTCGCCGGCTCGATATAAAATTTGTATTGGTCGATAAAATCCTGCCGCTGCGGACTCAGCAGCGCCGCTGCTCCCTCAAAGAAGTAGGGCTGAGACAAGATGTTGAAACGGTTTGCCTCGTCGGCGCGCATGCCGGGATACCAGACCAGATCGAAGGAACGCGCGCGGCTGAATTCCTTGATCGCCGCAATTTCGCTCGCCGTAAAATCGCTGTTCTTCACCAGCAGCGTAACGGTTTTCCAGCCCCGTATCATCGCCAGCCGCGCAGCGGGGTTAGTCACGCCGCTCCGCTCCAGAGCGGACACCGCCGTGGCAAACAGTTTCAGCGCATCGCGCGGCGGCAGCGTGAGCCAGCGGGTGACGGCCAGCATGCCGCCGGGGGTGAGGCGGCTCAGGTAAGCCTGGAGCGCTTCGACCGTGTACAGATAGTTCTCGCTCAGACCGTACAGCCCGGCCGAGGCAGTGCCGAATGAATCCAGCAGCGCCACCTGGATCAGGTCGTAGCGCGCTTCGCTGGTGTTGACGAAGCCGCGCGCCTCGGCTGCGTGCACGTGCACGCCGGGCTGTCCATATAGATTGCCTGCATACTCGCGAAAACGTTGCCGCACCAGACCGGTGACGTTGCGATCCAGCTCCACCGCATCGACCGCTGCGCTGTGGTGGTAGAGCGCCTGCAGCACATCGCTGCCGGGACCGGCGCCCAGCACCAGCACGCGCGGGCGTTCAAGAATGTGATAGGGCAGCGCCGAGGTGAGCTGGTCGAGATAAGCCAGGGGTTCGAGGTTGCCATCGAATTTGGTCAGCGCAGATGGCCCGTTTCCGTCTACGAACACACCCAGTTGCGGCGGTGGCTCGCTCGTGGCGTTGAGGCTCATCCCCGGCGCATCACGCAACGGCACGCGGGTATTTTCCACCACCATGATCTGCCCCAGGGGACTGGTACGTTCCTCGACCACCCGCGCCCCGACAATGTTCAGGGCCTGGCTCAAATCCTTGTAGGCGGATGGATGCACCTGTATGCCTGGCAGCGCCACAGCTGCCAGCACAGCCACCCCGACGAATAATTTCATCAGCCATTTCGGCCGCACTTTCAGTTCGACAACGGCGATGGCGGCAGCGAGCAACGCCAATACCGTGAGGGCGCTCAGCATCTGGTTGGGCGGCACGAGGAACAGCACACCGATGACACCCAGACTGCCTGCACCCGCACCGAGGATGTCGCAGGCGTAGATGCGGCCTGCCTGTTTGCCGAAGTGCGAAAAAATAAGTCCGATGCCCAGCCCGCCGCAAAAGAACGGCAACATCATCAGCAAATATACGGCGAGCAATTTGACCGGCTGGGTGTTGTCCCACAGCAGTTCGAGCGGATTGAACGGAACCTGTTGCGCCAGCAGAAATGATACGGGCATCAGCACAGCCAATGCCGCTGCGGCCATGACATACACCGCGCCGAAATGCGCGGAGATTTTTTCCTTCAGCAGGGTAAGCAGAGTGCCGCTCGCCCCGTAGCCCAGCATTGCAGCGCTGATGATCATGTAGGCGAAGTGATGCCACAGCACGATGCTGAACAGGCGCGTCAGCAGCACCTCGTAGGCCAGCACGCAGGCGGAGAGCAGGCCGATGGCAATGAATGGCGGGCGTGACATATGGGTACCTCTAAAAATCCAGAGTTCGCCCAAATGCAAGGCGCAGAAAAAATTTCGCAGCGCCGCATATGTGGAATATGTAAGCAAGAAATTTTTTGCGAGCATCCGCTTCGCGGCTTGCCTGCTTACCCCACTGCCGCAACGCAGCAGTTGGGATGAAATCTGGATTTTGAGAGGTGCCCATTAATGGCCGCCGGTCAGCGGGACAAAGCGTACCGGCAAAATCTGGCGGCTGGTCACTGAACCGTCCATCCGCTTCTCCACCAGCATCAGATACTGGGTCAGGAATTGCGTGCCGAGCGGAATCACCATGCGTCCGCCCGGCTTAAGCTGTCTGACCAGAGGAGGAGGCACATGGCTTGCGGCAGCCGTCACCATGATGGCATCGAACGGCGCCGCTTCAGGCCAGCCATAGTAGCCGTCGCCCACCCTGGTTTCCACGTTGCGGTAACCGAGGGTTTTCAGCAGGCCGCCTGCCTGTTTTCCGAGCGGCTCGATGATTTCGATGCTGTAAACCGAGCTGCCCATTTCCGCCAGAACCGCTGCCTGGTAGCCGGAGCCGGTGCCGATTTCAAGCACCTTGTCGCCAGCCTTGACCTTCACCAGATCGGTCATCAGCGCCACGATAAATGGCTGCGAAATCGTCTGGCCGTAACCGATCGGAAGCGGGCGGTTGAGATAGGCAGCCGCTGCCAGCCCGGCAGGCACGAAACGATGCCGCTCCACTTTTTCCATTGCCGCGATGACGCCGGGGCTGAGCGCGGGACTGCCGCTGTATGAGAACGTGGCGGCAGCATCGGCCAACACTTCCTCCATCATTTTGCGGCGCTCCGCGTCGAACTCCCCGCCCTGTGACGGCAGTGCGTAACAGAAGACAAGGAGTGTGACCAATGCGAAATGGCGTTTCATGGTTTTGTCCAAATATTGTCAATCAGGCTTATTTGTCAAAATGGTCCATGTATTACTACGCACGTCATTGCGAGGCCCGCAGGGCCGTGGCAATCCAGTCAGGCGTTTATTAACGCCGCGCGCGCATCTGGATTGCCGCGTCGGCTTCGCCTCCTCGCAATGACGGTATTCTGTTCTGTTTGACAAATGGATGTGTCAACACGATTACTTCCAGATCTTCGAAAAATTTCCACCCTGCTTGCCGCCGATGGCGCGCAGCCGCTCATACAGTTCCCGTTCTTCGCGGGAAAGCTGCTCCGGCACCCGCACTTCGATGCGCAAATACAGTTCGCCATGGCGCCCGTTGCCGAATTCCGGCAGGCCTTTATCCTTGAGGCGCAGCACCGCGCCGGGCTGGATGCCGGGCGGTATGGTCACGCTGACCGAGCCGTCCAGCGTCGGCACTTGCAGCTTGGCGCCGAGCACGGCATCGGTCAAAGGGATGGTTTCCTGGCGCAGCAGGTCGGCTCCGGCCCGCTCGAAGCGGGGGTCTGGTTTCGAGCGCACCACTACGAATAAATCACCGGTCACGCCGCCCGCTTCCGGACTCGGCATGCCCTTGCCGGGAATGCGCAGCGCCATGCCCTC
>JAGWMH010000079.1 GCA_028871775.1 Betaproteobacteria bacterium | reverse complement strand
GTCAGGTCTTCTTCCTGTTCCACTTCGCCGCTGCCGTGGCATTTCGGGCAGGGGTGCTCGATGATGCTGCCGCGCCCATGGCAGGCGGGGCAGATGCTGATCTGCTGGATCAGGATATGCCCTTTTTCTTTCTGGCTGGTGCGGGTGATGCGCCCCGTGCCTTTGCACGCCTCGCATGCCTTCGGCGTGGCACCGCCCTCGGCGCCCGTGCCGTGACAGGCAGGGCAGGGGGACGGGCGGCTCAGGCGGACTTTCTCCTCGCCACCGCTCACCACCCGCTCCAGCGGGATGGACAGTTCCACCTCGATATTTGCGCCGCGCGCCGGCCCCTTGCGGCGGCGGTGAAAGAATCCTTCAAACGGGCCCCCGCCAAAGTCGAAGTTGAGCCCGCCAAAAATGTCTTCGAAATTGATGCCGCCAAACAGGTCTTCCTGGCTGAAGCCTTCCACCGCGGCAAATCCGCGGGCGTCGTATTCGGCGCGTTTTTTCGGATCTGACAGAACAGCATAGGCCTCGGCGATCTCCCTGAAGCGCTCCTCGGCTCCCGGCTCCTTGTTGCGGTCTGGGTGATATTTCAGGGCGAGGTTGCGGAATGCATCCTTGATCGACTTCTGCTCGGCATCCTTGGCAACGCCAAGCACCTCGTAGTAATCACGTTGGGCAGAAATAAAGCTCACCTTGAATTTACTTGTTCCCATCCTGAAATACGCAATTCAAGCCACAGAGTTCACAGAGATACTGCAGGCTTCACGTATTTTTCTCGATCACCGGATGGGCAAGGGCAACGATTACAAAAACCGATTATTTTTTCTCTGTGAACTCTGTGGTCTCTGTGGCTAAATGCTTTTTCCAAGTTAATCCGGTTCTTTCTTCGCTTCCGGTTTTTTTCCCGATTGCCGCGCAAACGACTTGCTGATCTCGGACAACTCGGCGAGCCGCGCCGCAACCCTGCGACTGACGCTGCCCTCCGGATACTCGCCGCCGGCACCTGCTTCTCCGGACGGCAATCCGGTCAGGATGGCGATGGCCTGATCGACATTCTCCACGGCGTAGATCCTGAACTGCCCGGCTTCGGCGGCCGCCACCACATCACGGCGCAGCATCAGATGCTTGACGTTGGCAGCGGGGATCAACACTCCCTGTTCCCCGGTTAATCCGCGCGCCGCGCAGATATCGAAGAACCCCTCGATTTTTTCGTTGACCGCACCGATCGCCTGCGCCTGGCCAAACTGGTTCACCGAGCCGGTTATCGCCAGCGACTGCTTGATCGGCGCATTCGCGAGGTTGGAAAGCAGCGCGCACAGTTCGGCCAGGGATGCGCTGTCGCCTTCGACCAGGCCGTATGACTGTTCGAACACCAGGCTGGCGGAAAGCGCCAGCGGCTGATTCCTGGCATAGCGCGCGGCGAGGAAGGAGGAGAGGATCAGCACGCCCTTGGAGTGGATGGCGCCGGAAAGCTTTACTTCACGCTCGATGTTGACCAGTTCGCCATCGCCCAGCCTCGTGGTGGCGGTAATCCGGGTCGGCTGGGCAAAGGCGAAGTTGCCCAGTTCGATTACGGAGAGGCCGTTGATCTGGCCGGTCACTTCTCCCTGCGTGGCTATCATCAAGGTATCGCGCAGGATCGCCTCGTACAGCCGGTCTCTCAGCCGGTCCTGCCGCCGGATCTGGGTATCGATCGAACGCTGCACATCGGCAGCTTGAACCACCGTCCGGCCAGCCTCGCGCGCGCAGTAATCGGCTTCGCGCAGCAAATCCGCCACGCCGCGCATATGGGTGGAAAGTCTTTCCGCATCGCCGGCCAGGCGCGCGCTGTGCTCAATCACCCGTGCCACCGCGCTGCGGTCGAACGGCAACAACGCTTCCTTGCGGGTCAGTGTGGAAATCAGGCGGGCGTAAAGCAGATGAGTGTCTGCATTGCGCTCGATGCGCTCCTCGAAATCCGCCGCCACCTTGAACAGCTCTTCGAATTCCGGGTCGTATTCCTGCAGCAGGTAATACAACAACCGGTCGCCGAACAAGACTATTTTGGTATCCAGCGGGATCGGTTCCGGTTCCAGCGACACGGTGCTGATCAGGCTATACATCTGCCCCAGCGATTCGATGCGGATTTCGCGCGATTGCAATGCCCGTTTCAGCGCCTCCCAAGCGAACGGTTGTACCAGCACCTTGCGCACATCCAGCAGCAGGTAGCCGCCGTTCGCCCGGTGCAGCGCGCCCGGCTTGATCAGGGTGAAATCCGTGACCAGCGCGCCGAGCTGGGCGATATGCTCGACCCGTCCGACCAGGTTGCTGTAGGTCGGGTTGTCTTCGCTGATGATCGGCGCGCCGGCTTCCTTGCCGTTGCTCACCAGCACATTCACCTGATAGCGGTGGAAGCTCTGGCGCGTAACGATGGTCATACCGCCGATGGTTTCGGACTCCTCCTGTTTGCGGAAATCATCCACGTTGTCGACCATGTCCTGCTGCACCAGGTCGAGGTATTTCAGCACCTCGGGCAGCTCGGCGTAGGCTTCTTTCAGCTCGCTCATCAGGTGGCCAACCGTTGACAGGGTGGTTTCGCGGTCAAGCTGCTTGATCCGTTCGTGCCGCTCCTTCCGCCATTGCGGTACCTGCCGCAGGATTTTTTCCAGCCGTTCCTGCAGCCCGGCGATGGCCGCCTCCACCCGCTTTCTTTCCTCATCCGGCAGCTTCTCGTATTCGCCGGGCGGGATCACCTCATGGTTGCGGGTGGGCGCGAAAGCGAATCCATCGGGGGTGCGCAGCAGAACGATTTCCTGCTTAACGGCATCCTCTCCCAATTCCTTGAACGCCTGCTCCTGCCGTTTGCTGAACTCCTCCTGAATCGCTCCTGCCTTGGCGCGGTACTCCTCGCTCTCGAATAGCGCAGGAATAGCGGTGCGCAAATAATCCACCAGTTGCTGCATGCGCTGGCGCAGCTCCGCCCCCCTGCCGGATGGCAGCTTGAGCGCTATGGGTTTGTGCGGCTGGGCAAAGTTATTGAGATAGCACCAGTCGGCCCGCTCGTGCTCGCCCTTCGCCTTTTTTTCAAGAAACTGCCGCACCATGCTGTGCTTGCCGATGCCGGAGGGGCCGAGCACGAAAAGATTGTAGCCCTCATGGCGGATGCCGGCGCCGAAGTGCAACGCATCCATGGCGCGCATCTGGCCGATGATCTCGGTCAGGTCATCCAGGTCGGCCGTGGTCTGGAATCCGAATTGTTCGGTATCGCAGGTATGGTAAAGCTGTTGCGGTTCCAGAGAGAGATGGGTAGTCATTTTTCCTGAGCAGATTATTTGTTTTCCTTGTACTCGGCATCCACCACCTTGCCACGCGGACCCGATCCGCTGGGGCGTGGCTCGCCCGCCGCCGCGCCCACATTGGGCGGTGGCTCCGGCCCTTCCCAGCGGGTTTCCGCATAGGGGCCGCCTTTGCTTGCCTGTCCCGATTGCGAATAGAGCACCGCCCCGGCTTCCTGCAGCACCTTCTTCAGCGCTTCCGCGCGCTCCGTGGCAAGAGCGACATCTTTTTTGAGCAGCGCCTCCTTGGTCTCGCGCAACGCGGTCTCGATGCGTTTTTTCAAATCGCCGGTGAGCTTGTCGGCGAAATTGGCGAGCATTTTCTCGGCTTCATAGCAGCCCGCATCCGCAGCATTGAGTTTTTCCGCATCCCCGCGCCGTTTCTTGTCCGCATCGGCATAGCGCGCGGCATCTTCCACCATGCGCTTCTTGGTATCTTCCGAAAGCCGCGTGGAGCCGGTGATGTTGATCGACTGTGACTTGCCGCTGGCCGTATCCTTCGCGGAAACGCTGAGGATGCCGTTGGAGTCGATGTCGAAGCTCACTTCGATCTTGGGGATGCCGCGCGGCGCCGGGGGCAGGCCGCTCAGGTTGAATTCGCCGAGGCTGGTGTTGTCCCCCGCCATTGGCCGTTCGCCCTGGAACACATGAATGGTGACGCTGGTCTGCATGTCGGCGGCGGTGGTGAACGTCTCGCTGCGCTTGACCGGGATCGGCGTGTTGCGCGCGATCAGCGGCGTGGCGATGCCGCCCAGCGTCTCGACGCCGAGCGTGAGCGGCGTCACATCCACCAGCACGATGCCGCTGACTTCTCCGCCCAGCACCCCGGCCTGGATCGCGGCACCGGCGGCGACGCATTCCATCGGGTCAACGCCCATCTCGGCCTTGCGCCCGAACAACTCCTCGAAATAGCTGCGCACCACCGGCATGCGCGTCGGGCCGCCGACGAACACTACCCGGTTCACATCCTTGGGAGTGATGCCCGCATCGTGCAACGCCTGCTCAACGGGGCCGCGGCAGCGCTCGATCACCGGACGCACCAGGCGTTCCAGTTCGGTGCGGTTGAGGTCCAGTTCGAGATGGCGCGGCTCGCCGTTGACGGCGGCGAGGTAGGGCAGGCTGAGATGGGTGGTGACGCTGGTGGACAGCTCGATCTTCGCATTCTCGGCCGCTTCGATCAGGCGCGCGGCGGCCTTGCGGTCGTTGCGCACATCGACGCTGGTAGCCATCTGGAAGCGTTCGGCGAGATGCTCGTAAATGCGCTGGTTCATGTCGGTGCCGCCGAGCTGTGTATCGCCGCTGGTGGCCTTGACCTCGAACACACCCTTGCCGAACTCCATGATGGTGACGTCGAGCGTGCCACCGCCCAGATCGATCACGGCGATGCGCAGTTCCTGCCCCAGCCGGTCGAGGCCGTAAGCCAGCGACGCGGCGGTCGGCTCGTTGACCAGGCGCACCACTTCCAGCCCGGCAATGCGGCAGGCGTCCTTGGTGGCGGCGCGCTGGTTGTCGTCGAAATAGGCCGGCACGGTCACGACGGCCTTCTCCACCGGCTCGCCGAGGAACGCCTCGGCATCGCGCTTGATCTTTTGCAGCAGGAACGCCGAAAGTTGCTCCGGCGAATAGTCCTTGTCTCGCAGGCGGACGTTCTCGCGCCTGCCCATCCTGCGCTTGAAGGCGCTGGCAGTGCCCTCCGGGTTTGACGCTGCCTGGCGGCGCGCCGGTTCGCCCACCAGCATCTGGCCGTCGGCGGTGAGTGCGACATAGCTGGGGAACGCCTTGCCGCCGATGCTTATGCCTTCGGCGCTGGGGATGATGACCGGGCGTCCGCCGCGCAGCACTGCGGCGGCAGAATTGGAAGTGCCGAGATCAATGCCAATGATAGCCATAAGTTTTCCTAACCCTTATTTTTATATTTGAAGAGGCAAATGCCGATCAAGGTGTACATATTTATTTTACTCTACTGCCCACTGAAAATAATCTGCCACTTCATATTCCTGACTGGTCAAACGGCTAACGTTTTTATTGTAAAACTATTGCTTCTGGTATAACCCAACCAAATCGGATCGGGCAAGCACGTGACCCTGCATGGCCCTTTCCAGGGCCGCCTTGGCGGGGTGTTTCAGGTCAGGCAGCACGATATCCAAGGCATACAGCTTGAAAAAATAGCGATGCTTGCCCACTGGCGGACAGGGACCGCCGTAACCGCTGCGCTGCCAGTCGTTAACACCCTGCAGTGTTCCGGACGGAAGGTCTTTTGCTGCAATACCCTCCTTCAAACCGCTCGCATTGAGGGGGATGTTGTATAGCACCCAGTGAACCCAGGTCATTCTGGGCGCAGCCGGATCTGGCGCATCCGGGTCGTCGACGATCAAGGCCAGGCTCTTCGCGCCAGCCGGCACGCCAGTCCATGCAAGCGGAGGGGAAGTATTCACGCCATCGCAGGTGTGGCGCGCGGGAATCACGCGATCATGCATAAATGATGACGACGTGATGATCATGGACATAGCGATTTTCTCCTTTTCATCCGTTAACAAGCCGGTTTTGGCTGCGCCGACGGAAATACAGATGAGCACGATCCCCAGAATGGCAGCCCATATCCAGTGAATGCGCCGGGATCTGGTTTTCATGCTTCAGGACACTGGAATTGTTCTGCCATTTCCACCAGCCACCTTCGGCAGGCGGATGCTCAATACTCCGTTTCTGTAGCTCGCTTCCGCCTTCTCTGCGTCGACATTGCGAGGCAGCGGGATGGTGCGCTGGAATGCGCCATAGGCGCGCTCCATGACATAGTAGGTGCTGTCGCTGGTTTCGCGCGCGTAGCGTTTTTCGCCGCTCAGGCAGAGCAGGTTGTCTTCGATCGTGATGCGGCAGTCTTCCTTCTCCATGCCGGGCACCTCCACCCGCACCACGATGTCCTTGTCTGTTTCCTCGACTTCTCCCGCCAGCAGGCCCCAGCGCGGAAAAGTGGCGAGCGCGCCGCCGCCACCCGTGTGCGCCTCATCCTTATTGCGTGAGAAATGGGTGAGTGCTTCACCGCTGCGGCTGAGCAATTCGCGCCAGCCATCAGACAGGTTTTCCCATGTGCGGCCAAGCTCTCGCCCGATATTGATCCCTGCCTGTTTCAATGAATCCAGCATGGTCATGCTCCTTATTTCATGGTTGAAAATAATGTGCATGAGTGCGTTTCATCGCCATCTTATTGCTTTGCGTCCAGACCCTCTTGCCCGGCAGCCGCTTCATTGCTTTCGCCCGGGCGTCTTGGCCTGTGCGTCTTGACGTTACCGTGAAGTTTGCGGGCGTAGTCTTCAAGCTGGCGTTTGGCGGCATCGAAGGCATCGCGCAAAGCCACATACACATCTTCGGCATGGTCGCGATTAACCACAATCTCGCTGCCTGGCACACCGATGTCGATGCGCACATTGAACTGCTTGCCCTGATGATGGTGCTTGTGTGGCACCTCAACCACCACCCGGCAGGACATGATGTGATCGAAAAATTCGTCGAGCTTTTTTGCCTTGTCACGGATATGCGTTTCCAGCGCCTCTGAATGGTCAGCATCGCGGATGGTAATTTGCAACGGGGTCTGCATGAATTTCTCCTTAAAATTTCGAGCCGGATTAGCGGCGGTTCATGGTTTCTTTTTTCTGCTCGTGCTTCACCAGCTTGGCGAGTGCCAGTAATTCTTCCGCCAGAAGTTCCAGCAGGTCATCCAGGGTAAGAATGCCAACCAGCCCACCGCCATTATCCACCACCGGCAAGCGCCGCACGCCCTTGGCGCGCATATACTGGATTGCCTCGAACACGCCGGTATTTTCCTTCACCGTGGCGAGCTCGGGCACCATGATATCGCCCACTGTGATGGCCATCTGGTTGAGTTCCGGCGCCATGATTTCCACCACGAGATCGCGGTCGGTGACGACACCAACCGGAACCCGCGCACCGCCGCGATCTTCGACGACCAGCACATCGCCGACGTGATGCTGGCGCATGAGCCTGGCCGCTTCCAGGATGGTGTTGTCGCGCTGCACGACAATGACTTCGCGGTTACAAATTTCACTGATAGGCATAATGAACCCCTTTTTGTTGATTACACGTTATAAATTTTAATTGGCCGCACCGGCTAAATCAGCCATTAATACTGGCGCAAGACCTGATTGAGCTGTTTACCCGGCAAAAATCCCTGCTGGTCAGTGACCGGAAAACCATAATGGACTGTGTTCAAATAATTTGTGACATCCGTGATTTCCTCTTCGCTCCAATCCAGCCCGATGCTGGCTTGCCACCGGCGCACTTGAGCCTTGAGGCTGCTCCAGTCTATCGCAAGCTTCTGCTCGCGCCAATGAATTTTCGAGGTGTGGCACGCGTTGCAGTGTGTCGCATAAAGCAACTCGCCCCGTGATTCGCCATGCTTCGGCTGGGCATGCGCCAGGGTATGCATACCCCAGAACAGGCACAATGCAAAGGCCAG
>JAGWMH010000078.1 GCA_028871775.1 Betaproteobacteria bacterium | reverse complement strand
CGCAGCGCCGCCACCTGGTCCTGCATCAGCGCGATCAGCGGCGAGACGACGAGGGCGGTGCCCTCGCGCAGCAGCGCCGGAAGCTGGTAGCACAGCGACTTGCCGCCGCCCGTGGGCATCAGCACCAGCGCATCGCCGCCCGCCGCGACGTGCTCGACGACGGCCTGCTGCTCGCCGCGAAAGGCGGCATAGCCGAAAACGTCTTGTAAGATTTGCGGGGCAGTGGCAGGCATAGGCGGTTGGGAGATTATGCCCGAGTTGCTGCCAGCCATCGAGCGGAGTACACGGCTATGGGGAGGGGCTTACAAAATCCCCGACTCCACCGCATAGCGCACATAGAACAGGTTGAGCTTGTGCGCGCGCAACGCTTCCAGCAGTTTGTCGGCCAATACCGTATCCAGCACGAATTCCACCTGCACCGGCAATTCGCCCGCGAGCTCGAAAAAAGATTCCTCGTGCAGGCGGCCGTGCCTGCCGAAACCCGCGATGGCGCGGAATGCCGAGCCGCCCGGCACGCCGAGTTTCTTCGCCTCTTCCAGCAGCCATTCATACAGCAGTGTGCCGTTGTGGCGCTGTTTTTCCGTGAGATAAAACTTGAGGTAAACGCTCTGCATATAGCCTCCTATTGAATCCATTTCATGGTCTGCATCCCCAGCACGGTCATCAGCAGCGAGCCGCCCAGATGGGCGGCGATGATGGCCATGCCCCATGCGTATTGCCCGCGCGCGAGCAGCGTGACGGTTTCAGCCGAAAAGGTGGAGAAGGTGGTCAGCCCGCCGAGAAAGCCGGTGATGATGAGCAGGCGCCATTCCGGCGAAAGACCCGGATGCTGCATGAAGAACGCCACGGCGAGGCCGATGAGATAGCCGCCGGCGAGGTTGGCGGAAAGCGTGCCGAGCGGCAATTCGGGCAGCGCCGGATTGAGCCACAGTCCCAGACCCCAGCGCAGCCATGCACCGATGGCCGCCCCGAGGCCGACTGCAATAAACGCATTGAATGTCATGCGCGCAGTTTAGCAGACTCTTACATAGCAACATAAATCTACTGCGCGACTCTGGGGCGGGATCAGGCGGTGCTCGCGCTCCTCACATACTACTGTGTATGCTCCGGGCGCTGTGCTCCGGCTTCACCCACCCCAGAGCCGCTCGTTACGATTTCTGTCGCCATGTATGGTTGTGGAGTTACCTGGCCCATTGGTTCAGCAGCCAGCGCGCCCACTCGGTCGCCTCCGTGGCCGTCATGCCGACAGCAACGCCCTGCTGTGCCAGCGCATTGCCCGCTGCGCCGTGCAGGTGTACTGCGAGCAGCAGGGCCTGGTCCGCAGCCAGCCCTTGTGCGATGAAGGCGGCGATCATGCCGGTCAGCACATCGCCCATGCCGGGGCTGCTCATGCCGGGGTTGCCGGTCTTGTTCAGATAAGTTTTGCCGTCGCGGGTGATACACACGCTGTCCGCGCCTTTCAGCACGACGGCGCAATGCAGTTTCCCGGCGAGTTGCTGCGCGGCTTCGCTGCGCGCGGCCTGCACCTGTTCCGTGCTTGTGCCGAGCAGGCGCGAGGCTTCGCCGGGGTGGGGGGTGATCACGGCGGGTGCCTTGCGCGCGCGCAGGTCATCCTGCAAATCGGGTTGGCGGGCGAGGAGGTTGAGCGCATCGGCATCCAGCACCAGTGCGGCGTCGGTCTTGAGCGCCTGGTACAGGATTTTCTGCGCGGCAACCGAGGCGCCCATGCCGCAGCCGACGGCCAGCACGTCCACATTGGGCAAGTGTAGTGCATCGTGTGCACTGTGCAGCATCAGCTCCGGCTGAACCAGATCCACCACGGGCATATTGTCCGCCAGCAGCCCGACATGCACGCAGCCCGCGCCCATCTTGAGCGCGGCGCGTGCAGCCAGCAGCGGGGCGCCGACCATGCCGCCAGCGCCGCCGATCACCGCCACCGTGCCGAACATGCCCTTGTGGCTATCGTGCGGGCGCGGTTTGAGGAAGGCGGCGACCTGTTTTTGCGTGATGGCGGGAATGCGTTTGTTCATGTGAGTAGTCCCGGCTTGGCGGAGGTGCATAGTATAATTGCACTTTGAGATTTCTCCGCACCGTCATGTCCATGTTCCGAGTTTCCGCCGGCAAGCCCGCCCTCTCATCCTTCCGCCTAGAAAAGTTGCGCACTGCCCTGAAAGAGGCTGCGCCCAATGCAGTGTTGGTGGAGACGCGCCACTGGTATTTCGTGGAATTGAACTCGGCATTGCAGGAACAGCAGGGCGCATTGCTGGACCGCTTGCTCGGGCTGGATGACGCGGCGGGCGAACCGGATGGTTCCGCACAGATGCAGCGCCTGCTGGTGGTGCCTAGGCTGGGCACGATCTCGCCGTGGTCTTCCAAGGCTACCGATATCGCGCAGCATTGTGCGCTGCCCGTGGTTGCGCGCATCGAGCGCGGCGTGGCGTATTACTTCAAGACCCGGGACGGCAAAGCTCTAAACGAGCAGAAGCGCAAGGCTATCCTGCCGCTGCTGCATGACCGCATGACTGAATCGGTATTGTTCGACGTTGACGGCGTCGCGGAAAAAATCTTCAGGCACGGCACGCCGGTTCCCCTCAACACGGTGGATATCCTGCACGGCGGGCGTGCTGCGCTGGAAGCGGCCAACCGCGCGATGGGGATGGCGCTGTCTGCCGACGAGATCGATTATCTGGTGAATAATTTCCGCAAGCTTGCGCGCAATCCGACCGACGTCGAGCTGATGATGTTCGCGCAGGCCAATTCCGAACACTGCCGCCACAAGATTTTCAATGCCGATTGGATCATAGATGACGAAAAACAGGCAATGTCGCTGTTCGCCATGATCCGCAACACGCACAAGCTGCATCCGGAAGGGACTGTGGTGGCGTACTCCGACAACTCTTCCGTCATCGAGGGCGCGCAGATCGAACGTTTCTATCCGCGCGCCGATGGCGGTTATGCCTACAGCTCTGAACTGACCCATACGCTGATGAAGGTGGAGACGCACAACCATCCGACTGCCATCGCACCGTTCGCCGGTGCCGCGACGGGCGCGGGCGGCGAGATCCGCGACGAGGGTGCGACAGGTACAGGCTCCAAGCCCAAAGCGGGGCTGACCGGGTTCTCCGTTTCCAACCTGAACATTCCGGGGTTTGTGCAGCCGTGGGAAGCCAATGGATACGGGCGTCCCGGGCGCATCGCCTCTCCCCTCCAAATCATGCTCGACGGCCCCATCGGCGGCGCGGCGTTCAACAACGAATTCGGCCGCCCCAATCTGGCCGGTTATTTCCGCACCTTCGAAGAGCAGGTCAACGGCGAGATACGCGGCTACCACAAGCCCATCATGCTGGCGGGCGGCGTCGGCAACATCAAGGCCGAGCACACCCACAAACATCCATTGCCGCAGGGCGCGCTGCTGATCCAGTTGGGCGGCCCGGGCATGCTGATCGGCTTGGGCGGCGGCGCGGCATCCAGCATGGATACCGGCGCCAATGCCGAGAACCTGGATTTTGATTCGGTGCAGCGCGGCAATCCGGAGATGCAGCGCCGCGCGCAGGAAGTGATAGACCGCTGCTGGCAGATGGGCGAAAAGAACCCCATCCTGTCCATCCACGATGTCGGCGCTGGCGGCATCTCCAATGCGCTGCCGGAGCTGGTGCACGGCGGCGGCAAGGGCGCGCATTTCGAATTGCGCGCGGTGCCGAGCGAAGAGCGCGGCATGTCGCCGATGCAGATCTGGAGCAACGAGGCGCAGGAGCGCTACGTGCTGGCGATTGCGCCGGAGCGCCTTGCGGAATTCAAGACATTGTGCGAGCGCGAGCGCTGTCCGTTCGCGGTGCTGGGGCATGCCACCGTCGGCGACCAGTTGACGGTGCATGACTCGGAATTCAACAACCACCCGGTGAACATGCCGCTGTCGGTGCTGCTCGGCAAGCCGCCGAAGATGACGCGCAAGGTGCAGCGCGAAACCGTGAAGCTGCCCGCATTCGACGCGGACAAAATTGATTTGCGCGAGGCCATCGAGCGCGTGCTGAGATTGCCCTCGGTGGCGGACAAGACTTTCCTGATCAGCATCGGCGACCGCACCGTCGGCGGCATGACCGCGCGCGACCAGATGGTGGGGCCGTGGCAGGTGCCGGTGGCGGACGTGGCGGTCACGCTGATGGGCTACAACACCACGCTGGGTGAGGCTTTCGCGCTGGGCGAGCGCACGCCGCTGGCCGTGCTGAATGCGCCGGCTTCCGGGCGCATGGCGGTGGGCGAGGCGATCACCAACATCGCCGCCGCGCGCATAGAAGAAATCGGCGACATCAAACTCTCCGCCAACTGGATGGCGGCGGCGGGGCATCACGGCGAAGACGCCGCGCTGTTCGACACCGTGCGTGCGGTGGGCATGGAGCTATGCCCACAGCTCGGCATCAGCATCCCGGTTGGCAAAGACTCCATGTCCATGAAGACCAGTTGGGCAGAAACCCCCTCTCCCCAACCCTCTGATGAAACTACTAGCCATTCGACTAGGCCATCAAAAAACGATGCCCAAGTCGCTGGTTATCCCGCGAGGGGAGAGGGAGCACAAGCGGTGCGCAAGGAAGTCACCGCCCCCCTGTCGCTCATCGTCTCGGCCTTCGCGCCGTGCATGGATGCGCGCGCCACCCTCACGCCGCAACTCGTCGCCGATCTCGATACCGTGCTGCTGCTGTTCGACCTGGGCCATGGCAAGAATCGCATGGGCGGCTCGGCGCTGGCGCAGGTGTACAAGCAGGTGGGCAATGTTGCGCCGGATGCGGATGATGCGCGCCAGCTAAGAACCTTCTTCGAGCTGATCCAGCGCTTCAATGCCGATGGCAAGCTGCTGGCTTACCACGACCGTTCCGATGGCGGCCTGTTTGCCGCATTGTGCGAGATGGCGTTCGCCTCGCACATCGGGCTGGACGTCAGTCTCGACGAGCTGAAGGGCGATGCCATCAGCGCCCTGTTCAATGAAGAGCTCGGCGCGCTGGTGCAGGTGCGCCGCAGCGACCTGGCGGAAATTTTCGTGCGCTGCGACGAAGCCGGGCTGGCGACGGTGCACGAAGTGGCGATGCTGAATACGCGCGGCGCCATCGAGATCAAGCGCGCGGGCAACGTATTGTTCAGCGAGAACGCGATTGTGCTGCAACGCATCTGGTCGGAGACGTCTTACCGGATGCAGCTGCTGCGCGACAACCCGGCCTGCGCGCAGCAGGAATACGACCGTATCCTGGATGCGACCGACCCCGGCCTGCATGTGCAGCTGACTTACGATCCGAACGAATCCCCATTTACCGTTCGCCCTGAGCCAGTCGAAGGGGCCGCCGCTACCGCACATCCTTCGACAAGCTCAGGACGAACGGCAGCGGCGGTGCGCCCCAAAATCGCCATCCTGCGCGAGCAGGGCGTGAACGGCCAGGCCGAAATGGCGGCGGCATTCGACCGGGCCGGATTCGCGGCGGTGGACGTGCACATGAGCGACATCATCAGCGGCCGCGTCAAGCTGGGGGATTACAAAGGTTTCGCGGCCTGCGGCGGATTCTCCTACGGCGACGTGCTGGGCGCGGGCGAGGGCTGGGCCAAGTCCATCCTGTTCAACCCGAGGGCGCGCGACGAATTCGAGGCATTCTTCAGACGCAACGACACGTTTGCCCTGGGCGTGTGCAACGGCTGCCAGATGATGAGCAATCTGCACCAGATCATTCCGGGCGCTGCAAACTGGGCGCACTTCGCGCGCAACCAGTCGGAGCAATTCGAGGCGCGCTTCGTGATGGTCGAGGTGCAGGCGTCACCTTCGATCCTGTTCGACGGCATGGCAGGCAGCCGTATGCCCATCGTGGTGTCGCACGGCGAGGGCTATACCGATTTTAGTTCCGACATCACACCCGCAAGCGGGCATGAGTCTTCTCTGAAACTTCATTTTGGCAATCCGCAGAAACTGCAAGGCGCACAGCCGCTGGTCACGCTGCGCTACGTGGACAACACCGGCCACCCCACCGAAACCTATCCACTCAATCCAAACGGCTCGCCGCAGGGTATCACCGGCCTCACCACGCTGGACGGGCGCTTTTCGATCATGATGCCGCACCCTGAGCGCGTGTTCCGCGCCGTGCAGAACTCATGGCACCCGCGCGAGTGGAAAGAGAACGGCGCATGGCTGCGCATGTTCCAGAATGCAAGGAAGTGGGTGGGGTGAGTCTGCTCGTAAAAAGAAAAAGGTGGCCGGATAGCAGTGTGCGTTCAATCAATGAAGCCGCATTCGCGCTGATGGCGAATGGTGAGTATGAGTGCCACATTGCGTGTGACATCGTAGCTGTATAGGGCCACATATCCGGTGCGTCCGCGCGAGATCACCAGTTCACGGTAACCTTGTTCGACGGCGCACCCAACTAGCGGATGCTGTTTCAAGATTCGCATGCCATCGACCAGAACACTCACGGTTTCGTTCGCGGCGTGCGGGTCAGTGTCGATCAGGAATTCGGTTAACCGCTTGAGGTCTTGGGCCGCTTGCGGGACAAAGACGAGGCGTGCCATCAGAGCTTCTTGGCTTTCGGCCACTTGGTTTTCTTGCCGCCCAGTTTAGCCTGGAGATAACCGAATACCTCTTCGGCGTCATAGACCAAGCCATAGTCGGCGACTTCCTGTTCTGCTTTGATGGCAGATGCGATGAAGGCCTGACGGCGTTCGAATAGTGTCGTTTGTATAGCCAGCGCCTCGACCATAAATGCGTGAGGCGCTTTGCCGGACGCTTGCGCTGCGGATGCGATGCGTGCTTTCAGTTCTTCGGGTAGTTTCAGTGTGGTAGTGGCTGCCATGGCTGTCTCCTTGCAAAAGTGCCACCAAAGTAACACCTCGTTGTAGGGTCGTCAATTGGCTGTGCGGGAGAGCGGAGGCAGCGGTGCAGGTATAATGCGCGTCTTTGCTTGATTGGTGTCATCGCGAGGAGCGAAGCGACGTGGCGATCCAGAACTATGTGTGATCTTTGAGGCTTTCTGGATTGCTTCGCTGCGCTCGCAATGACGGTCTTGGACTTGTTCAGCGTTTCCTTAATTCAGCGTTTCCTTAACTATTTTTTCCAGGATAAATGATGCCCACCACACTCCCCGTCCTCTCCCTCCTTGAAACCCGCGTCCTCGGCGTGCTCGCCGAGAAGCAGCGCACGGTGCCGGACAGTTATCCGCTGACGCTGAATTATCTGGTTTCCGGCTGCAACCAGAAGAGCAGCCGCGATCCGGTGATCGAGGCTTCCGAAGCGGAAGTGCAGGCGGCGCTGGATGTCCTGAGGAGGCTGTCGCTGATCGTGGAAACCAGCGGGGGGAGGGCATCGCGTTATGCGCACAACATCGAGCGGGTGCTGCACATCCCCACGCAGTCCACTGCCTTGCTGGCCATGCTGATGCTGCGCGGCCCGCAGACGGCGGGGGAGTTGCGCATCAATTGCGAAAGGCTGCACAAGTTCGCGGATATTTCTTCGGTCGAAAGTTTTCTGGTCGAGTTGGCCGAACGTGCGGCGGGCGGCCTGGTGGTGGAATTGCCGCGCCAGCCCGGCTCGCGCGAAAACCGCTGGATGCACCTGCTCTCCGGCGCACCCGTCATCGAGGAGCGCGTGCCCGCCAAGGCGGCATCTGCAACTCCCGCAGGCGATGTGACGGTGGGCGAAATCGCCGCGCTCAAGGCCAACGTCGCCAAGCTTGAAGCGGAGGTGAGCGAGCTGCGGGCGAGGATGATCAAGCTGTGCGCGGATTTGGGCGTTTCGTAAGCTTCCCCGTCAAACAGACAGTTCAGGTCCTGCGGTTTGCAGTTGGGATATCACTGGCTTCCGGCATTTAACTGTCAAGTGAAGCATTGCGTGTCTCCGGCAGAAAAATCAAGC
>JAGWMH010000077.1 GCA_028871775.1 Betaproteobacteria bacterium | reverse complement strand
AAAATTTGCCTTGAAATGCCCATTGTCACTAAGTGCATGGCAAGCGAGTGCGCATACAACGTTAACAGCAATTGCCACGCCCGCGCCATTACTATCGGCGACTCCCTCCAGCCCGGTTGTGACACCTACATGGCGGGGTCGCGCCACGCCAAGTCGGTCAATCAGGTTGCAGGTATCGGCGCCTGCAAGACCGTCGGCTGCAGGTTTAACAATGACTTCGAATGCATGGCGGATAGTATTCAGGTCGGAATAGTCAAAAACAAAGCTAACTGCATGACCTTCGACTTATGCTGAATACTCCGCTACAGGCATGTATGGTGGGCAGCACCTGCCCACCATCAGTTGTTGTGCGCAGAACCGGCATGGGCATTGAGTGTTATCCTGCCGGTGAATGACTCGGCGGCATCAAAACGACGGTTCAACGATATTGAATAGGTTGATACACCAGCCAACCCCATTCAGGATCGATAATAATCGTTACGAAAATGGAGGGAGCGATGACTGCATTTTTCGGAATTGAGGAACGCAATGCGCAAGGCTTCCTGGACAAGAACATTGTATGCTACCCCCAGTTGCCTGATGGTAAATCGGATTTGCACAGTATTGTTTCGGCCATCAAGAGCGAAGACATCGTTTTCATCAAACACTGCACGCCACAATCCAGCATGCATATCAAAGCTGTAGGTGTAGTGCTGTCCGATTATCCAACTGAAGGCAATCCAGGTATTTGCCTGCCTGTCGAATGGGTGTGGCAGGGCGAAAAAGTTCTGGAGAACTTTGACGAAGTACTGTCATTATGCGGCAACGCACTCTACGAAGAACATGACATTACAGTGCAAAGGGAAATCATCAATTTGCTGCCAGAGAAATACCAATTGCCGCAAGAGTGGTAAAACAAAAATGCCAAGCCACCCGGCTAAAGAACCGGCTGGCATTATGGTCTGGAGAGTCTCATGCCGGCAAAACAGGTTTTGTTCAAGGATGCTGCCCGTGCCAGGATCATTGAGGGTGTGAATGTTCTGGCGGATGCGGTCAAGGTGACACTTGGCCCGAGGGGCCGCAACGTGATTCTGAATCGCACCTATGGCCCGCCGCTGGTGGCCAATTCCGGGATCGTTGTGGCGAAGGAGATCGAACTCAAGGACAAGTTCGAGAACATGGGCGCGCAGATGGTGAAGGAAGTCGCTGCCAGGACTTCCGATGTGGCCGGTGACGGCACCACCACTGCTACCGTGCTGGCACAGGCGATTGTGCGCGAAGGCATGAAGTACGTCGCAGCCGGGATGAACCCGATGGACTTGAAGCGCGGCATCGACAGGGCGGTCGCGGCAACCGTTGATGAACTGCGGAAGATTTCCCGGCCATGCACCACGAACAAGGAAATATCCCAGGTCGGCGCCATTTCCGCCAATGCCGACAGCGCCGTCGGCGAGATCATTGCACAGGCCATGGAAAGGGTCGGCAAGGAGGGCGCAATCACGATCGAAGACGGCAAGAGCCTGCAAAACGAGCTGGAAGTGGTGGAAGGGATGCAGTTCGACCGCGGCTATCTTTCGCCTTACTTCATCAACAACCTAGACAAGCAGATCGTGGCGCTGGATGAGCCTTATATCCTGCTGCACGACAAGAAAATCAGCAACATTCACCATTTGCTGCCCGTGCTGGAACAGGTCGCCAAGGCCGGGCGGCCGCTGTTGATCATTGCCGAGGATATCGAGGGCGAGGCGCTGGCAACGCTGGTGATCAACAATATTCGCGGCATTCTGAAGACCGCCGCCGTCAAGGCGCCGGGTTTCGGTGACAGCCGCAAGGCCATGCTTGCGGACATTGCCACCCTGACCGGCGGTGCGGTGATCGCCGAGGAAGTCGGCCTTTCCCTGGAGCAAGCTACGCTGAAAGAACTCGGTCAGGCCAAACGCGTCGAAGTGGGCAAGGATGACACCACGCTGATCAGCGGCGTAGGGGATCCGGAACTAATTCAGAACCGCATCAGGCAAATTCACCGGCAGATCGAGGAAGCGACCAGTAAATACGGCAAGGAAAAATTGCAGCAGCGCGCCGCCAAGCTCTCCGGTGGAGTTGCGGTAATCAAGGTCGGCGCTGCCACCGAGACGGGAATGAAAGAAAAGAAAACCCGCATTGAAGACGCGCTGCATGCGACCCGTGCTGCAGTCGAAGAGGGCATCTTGCCCGGCGGCGGAGTGGCGCTGCTGCGGGCCAGAGCGGCAATGGCCGCACTGCGGGGCGACAACAGCGAGCAGGAGTCCGGCATCAAAATCGTGCTGCGCGCACTGGAAGAACCGTTGCGCCAGATCGTCGTCAACGCCGGTGGCGAGCCTTCGGTGGTGTTGAACAAGGTGCTGGAGGGCAGGAGTAGTTTCGGTTACAACGCCGCCACCGAGGAATACGGCGACCTGATAGAAATGGGCGTCCTTGACCCGACCAAGGTGACGCGCTGTGCCTTGCAGAATGCCGCTTCGATAGCCAGCCTTATTCTCACCACGGACGCGATGGTTGCAGAGCTGCCAAAAAATGAGGTGAAGCCTGACGCCATGAATGAGATGGAAATTTAGCGAGTGGCCCGGTGAAATGGAAAAGATTCAGTAGAATGCAAGTGAAATAATTCGGGCGATCACGCAATCAAACCAAGGAGAAATCATCATGAGTCACGCAACTTTTGCCGGCGGTTTCCGCCAGATCCAGCGCCACGACGGCATTTTTCAGGAGCACGTGCATGATGCCTACAAAGCCAAGGCCAAGCTGCCGGAGCCCACCGTCTGCCCGCAATGTGGTGCGTTTTTTCATGCAGGACGCTGGCAGTGGCTCAAGGCTCCGGAAAACGCCCATCGGGAAATCTGCCCTGCCTGCCATCGTATCCACGACCATTATCCGGCCGGTTTCCTTACCATGAAGGGAGAGTTCTTCCAATCCCATCGCGATGAAATTATGCGTCTCGTGCATAACCATGAAAAGCACCAGCGGGCAGAGCATCCGCTCAAACGCATCATGGCGGTGGAAGAAAAAGATGGCGCAACAGTGGTGACCACCACCGACATTCATCTTGCACGTGGCATGGGCGAGGCGCTGCATCACGCCTATCAGGGCGAGCTGCAATTTCACTATAACCCGGAACAGAATCTGTTGCGCGTGAGTTGGATACACTGAAGGAGAATAAGCGATGCGCCCTATGAACCTGCCTGCACTGGCAATCTTCCTGACGATGATTGGGCTGACGTTGGCCGGGTGTGACAAACAGCCGGCAGTATTGCCAAAAAATGCCAATGTCCCTGTCACTGCCGCCAGCACCACCACCACCGGCGCCGCACCGGTGTCTGTTGCCCTGCCCAATTTCACGGCTCTGGTCAAGAAGGAAGGTCCCGCCGTAATCAATATCAGCTCCACCAGGAAGGTTCGCGGAGCGCCTCCATTCCAGGCATTCCCCGGCCTTACCCCGGATGACCCTTTCAACGAATTCCTCCGCCGGTTTGCGCCAGGCGACGAGCCTCCGCGTGAGTTTCGCAGCCAGTCGCTCGGCTCGGGTTTCATTGTCAGTGCGGACGGTTATATTCTCACCAATGCCCACGTCGTCGAGGACGCAGATGAGGTAACGGTGCGGCTGACCGACCAGCGCGAGTTCAAGGCGAAGGTTGTCGGCACGGACAGGCGCAGCGATATTGCGCTGCTGAAGATTCCCGCCAAGGATCTTCCGGTGGTCAGCATCGGTGATTCGTCGAAACTCGATGTGGGGGAATGGGTCGTCGCAATCGGCTCGCCGTTCGGCTTCACCAACTCGGTTTCCCAGGGCATCGTGAGCGCCAAGGGGCGCAGCCTGCCGGGCGAGGATATCATTCCATTCATTCAGACCGACGTTCCGGTCAATCCGGGCAATTCCGGCGGCCCGCTGTTCAACACGAATGGCGAAGTGGTCGGCATCAATTCCCAGATATACAGCCGCAGCGGCGGCTACATGGGTTTGTCCTTTGCGATCCCGATCAACCTCGCGATGAAGGTGAAGGACGAATTGTTGAAGCATGGCACGGTCAGACGTGGCAGGCTCGGAATCACCGTCCAGAGCGTAGGGCCGGAGCTTGCCAAATCATTCGATCTGGCCAAGGCCAGCGGTGCGCTGATCACTTCAGTGGAAAAAGATGGGCCGGCCGATCGTGCCGGCCTTCAGATCGGCGACATCATCCTGAAATTTGATGGCAAGGATATGGCCAGTACCGATGATTTGGTGCGCGCAGTTGCCAATGCCGCGCCCGGATCAAGCGCAAAACTTCAGGTATTGCGTAATGGTGCCTCTAGGGAAATGACTATCAGCCTGGGGGAAGCCAAGTCTGAGCGCATGGCGCAGAAACAGGAACCGCAAGCCAAGCCAACACAGCCCGGCCATCTCGGTATCGCTGTACATGAACTTACACACGAAGAGCAGCTTGCATTGCATACCGATGGCCATCTGGTGGTCGAAGCGGTTACTGACGTGGCCGCGGAATCGGGCATCCAGCCGGGCGATATCATCATCGCCGTCAACAGCCAACGCGTCTCCACTACTAAGCAACTTCGTACAGCGCTGGATAAAGCCGGCAAGCGTGCCGCCGTGCTGGTGCAGCGTGAGGATACTAGGATTTTTATTCCGTTAAAGTTAAAGGATGAATGAGCGCTTTAACTAAGAGGTAGAGCATGCTCCCAACCGGTTAAATAAAAACTTTGGAGGCTATTCTTGGACATCAGAGCGATAGAACAGGTCTATCGGCGATATGCACGGTTTTACGATTTTGTCTTTGGCGCAGTCTTTCAACCCGGACGCAAGGCGACTGTTGAGCGCATGAACTGCAGGCCGGGAGAGCGGGTTCTGGAAGTGGGTGTAGGCACCGGGCTGTCCCTACATCTGTATCCAAAAAATGTGCTTATCACCGGAATCGATATTTCACGCGACATGCTGGCGCAGGCGCAGGCCAAAAAGGTGCGCGATCAACTGGATAATATTGTGCAGTTGTCGGTCATGGATGCGGAAAATATGGAGTTTGAAGACAGCAGTTTTGACAAGGTGGTTGCCATGTATGTCGTATCTGTCGTTCCGGATCCGGAACGGCTCGTCGATGAGATGCGCAGGGTGTGCAAGCCCCATGGCCGGATTATTTTTGTGAATCACTTCCACAGTCAAAATCCTTTGCTCGGAACTTTTGAAAACCTCCTTGCACCGCTGTCAAAGCAACTCGGCTTTCGCCCCGATTTTTCGCTGGACCGGTTTCTGGCCGCAACCGGACTGAAGGCCACGAATATCCATCCGGTGAATATTTTTCATTTTTGCACGATGGTAGAGGCCGGTAACAACAAGCAATTCACCTCTGAAATTATGGCGCCTGTCTGCGTAGCGTCATAGAGGGGCCGGATTTAACAAGTATGTTAGCGGATCGTGGCAGACCGATTTGATGGCAGCATCACGACATGAATGCAAGGAGCAAAAGCATGAGACAAGATAAAGCCGAGCCTTCAAGCAAATCGATAAGCAGCGGATTCAATTTCCCGTCGCCGGCAAGAGAACAGCGGCGGTCTCTTGGTAATATGGTCTTTGCGGCGGAAACCATGCTGTTGACGAAAATGCTGCATGGTATCGGCGATCCACACGTGCAGGTGGTGCTGTGGAATGGGCAGGAAATTTCGAATCGTGAAGGGAAGGCGGTAGCGCGGGTTCTCATTCGCGACCGTGGCGCATTATTGAAACTGGTCGCCGACCCTGAGCTTTACTTCGGCGAGCTGTACTCGGCCCAGCGCATAGAGGTGCAGGGGAATCTGCTGGATTTCCTCGAAGCGGTCTATCGGGTCTGGCCGCTGGCCAGCCAGGGCAAGATCGGTAAGAAACTGCTGGCGCGTTTCTATGACGCACGGCGTAACACCCTTGATGGCGCGCGCCGCAACATTCACCACCACTACGATATCGGCAACGACTTCTACAAGCTCTGGCTCGATGAACGGATGGTGTACACCTGTGCGTACTTCTCCAGCCCGGACACCAGTCTTGAAGACGCCCAGATAGCAAAGCTGGACCACGTATGCCGCAAACTGCGCTTGCAACCGGGTGAAAAAGTGGTGGAAGTGGGCTGCGGCTGGGGGGCTTTGGCGTTGCACATGGCCAGGCACTATGGTGTGACGGTCACAGCCTACAACATATCCAGCGAGCAGGTTGCCTTTGCCCGGCAACGCGCTTACGCCGAGGGGCTGGACGGGCGGGTTGAGTTCATCGAGGACGACTACCGCAACGTGCGCGGCGAGTTCGATGCTTTTGCCTCGGTCGGCATGCTCGAACATGTGGGGACGGACCATTATCAGGAGTTGGGGGCAGTAATCGATCGCAGCCTCAATGATAGCGGACGCGGGCTGATCCATACCATAGGCCTGAATTACCCACGGCCCATGGATGCGTGGACCGAGCGCCACATTTTCCCCGGCGCCTGCCCGCCGAGCCTGGCGCAAATGATGCAGATCTTCGAGCCTTTCGATTTTTCAGTACTGGATGTGGAAAATTTACGGCTGCACTATGCCAAGACCCTGGAGCACTGGCTGCAGCGGTATGAGAACAATATCGAGCGCGTGACGGAAATGTTCGACCCGGCATTTGTGCGGGCGTGGCGTTTGTACCTCGCCGGATCTCTCACGGCTTTCAAGACCGGCGGCATGCAACTGTTCCAGGTGTCCTTTGCACGCGCGGGCCATAACCAGATTCCGTGGACCCGGCAGCACATCTATCTCCCTGCGGGCGCGCACGATGGAAACTTGTGACGTACTCATTATCGGGGGCGGTCCGGCAGGCTCGAGCTGCGCGTGGGAACTGCGCCGGCATGGCCTGGATGTGCTGGTGATGGACAAGGCAAACTTCCCGCGCGACAAGGTCTGCGCCGGCTGGATTACTCCTGCGGTGGTGCAGGCGCTGCAGCTGGATACCGAAGATTACGGCCAGAAGCATGTGCTGCAGCCGATAACGGCATTTCGTACCGGTTTGATCGGTGGCATGCATAGGGTGACCCGATATCCGGACATAGTCAGTTATGGCATACGCCGCTGCGAGCTGGACGACTATCTGCTGCAACGCTCGGGTGCGCGCCTGCGATTGGGGCAAGCGCTGAAATCCATGGTAAGAGACGGCAGGCAGTGGATCGTTAACGATGCCATCTCGACTCCGCTGGTAATCGGTGCGGGAGGGCATTTCTGCCCGGTAGCGCGCTTCATGGGAGCGGCGCTCGGGGCGGACGAGCGCGCAATTGCGGCAAAAGAAATCGAATTCGAGATGAGTCCGGCGCAACGCGACGCTTGCCAGGTGACGGGGGATACTCCCGAGCTTTATTTTTGTCGGGATCTGAAGGGATACGGCTGGTGTTTTCGCAAAGGCAGTTATCTCAATATCGGACTGGGCCGTGAGGATAGCCAGCATCTTTCGGCACAGCTCAAGCATTTCTGCGAGTTCCTCAAGCAGCGCGGCAGGATTCCACAGGACGTCCCGGACAAGTTCCACGGCCATGCCTACCTGCCGTATGGGTACGCCGCCCGCAAACAGCTCGATGATGGTATGCTCCTAGTCGGCGATGCTGCCGGGCTGGCTTACCCGCAAAGCGGCGAAGGGATACGGCCGGCGGTGGAATCCTCTCTCATGGCCGCCGCCACCATTCTGGAAGCCGGGGGAGATTACCGCCGTCAGCAGCTGCTGCCTTACGCCAGCCGTCTGGCCGCGCGCTTCGGGGCTGCGCCAGCGCCAAGCGGCGGGCCGGCATTCCTGCGTAGTTTCCTCGCCGGGATATTGCTAGGCAATAAATGGTTTACCCGCCACGTGGTGCTGGATCGCTGGTTTCTCCACACCCAACAGGCAGCCATACAAACCACATGACGCAA
>JAGWMH010000076.1 GCA_028871775.1 Betaproteobacteria bacterium | reverse complement strand
TGGATATCGGCACGCCGCAGCGGCTGGAAGAACTCGACAAGCGATTGCGCGCAACGCACAATCGCGGTTATGCCTGAACCTGCAACCTGTGCCAGCCGCCGCGCCCGCCTCATCAGCCTGATGCGGCGCGGCATCGCCGTCATCCCCACCGCGCCGGAAGCGGTGCGCAACGGCGATGCGCACTACCCCTACCGCTACGACAGCCACTTCTATTACCTCACCGGCTTTGACGAGCCGGAGGCGGTGCTGGTGCTGGTCGCGGGCCCTGCACCGCAATCCATCCTGTTCTGCCGCGAGAAGAACCCGGAACGCGAGATCTGGGATGGCTACCGCCACGGCCCCGATGCGGCAAAAGCAGCGTTCGGTTTCGATGCGGCCTTCCCCATCGCGCAACTCGACGACAGGCTCACCGAGCTGATGGGCAACCAGCCCGCGCTGTTCCATCCGCTCGGCGCACACGCCGCATGGGACGACCGCATCCTCGCGTTGCGCGCCAAAGTGCAGGCGCAGTCACGCAGCGGCATCACCGCGCCGAACGAGATGCACGACGTGCGCATGCTGCTGGACGAGATGCGCCTGCTTAAGGATGGCGAAGAGCTTGCCGCCATGCGCCGCGCCGCCGCCATCTCCATCGCCGCGCACCGCCGCGCCATGCGCGCCACGCGCCCCGGCAGGATGGAATACGAAATCGAGGCCGAGCTGCTGCACGAGTTCCGCCGCTGCGGCGCGCAAGCACCGGCCTATCCCCCCATCGTCGCGGGCGGCGCCAACGCCTGCGTGCTGCACTATGTCGGCAACAGCGCCGTGCTGAAGGAGGGCGACCTGCTGCTGATCGACGCGGGCTGCGAGGTGGATGGCTATGCCGCCGACATCACGCGCACCTTCCCGGTAAACGGCAAGTTCAGCGCCGCGCAGAAGGACGTGTATGAAATGGTGCTGGCGGCGCAGGCCGCCGCCATCGGGGCGGTGCGGCCCGGGGTGCGCTGGAACGAGCCGCATGACGCCGCGCTGCGCGTGATCGCACAGGGGCTGCTGGATTTCAAGCTATGCAGCGGCAGCCTGGATGCCGTGCTGGAAAGCGAGGGCTACCAGCGCTTCTACATGCACCGCACCGGCCACTGGCTCGGCATGGACGTGCACGATGTGGGCGCCTACAAGCAGGACGGCGCTTGGCGCGTGCTGCAGCCCGGCATGACGCTGACCGTCGAGCCCGGCTGCTACATCCGCCCCGCCGACGATGTGCCGCAGGCCTTCTGGAACATCGGCATCCGCATCGAGGACGATGTGGTCGTCACCGCACAGGGCTGCGAGGTGCTGACCAAAGCCGCACCGAAAACCGTGGCGGCAATTGAAGAGCTCATGCATCCCGGTTCGTGTTGAGCCACTTAGTCCTCTGCCCATAAAAAAAAGCAGCCGTAGCTGCTTTCCTTGTGTTTGCTGCCTGAGTTTAATGTCCCGCTTGTTTGCGCAGTTGTTGTATCGCGCGCAGTTGCGCAATCGCTTCTATCAATTCTGCCTGGGCTTGGGCATAATCAATGACAGAGGTGCGATTCTTAATCGCTTCTTCCGCTGCCCGCTTTGCTTCCAGCGCACGCGACTCGTCCAGATCGGCACCGCGTATTGCGGTGTCGGCCAGGATGGTCACCACGCTGGGCTGCACTTCAAGCATGCCGCCTGAAACATAGATGAGCACTTCCTGCTCCTGATCCGGCCGTTTGATCCTGACCGAGCCCGGTTTGATACGCGTCATCAGCGGAGTGTGGCGCGGGTAGATGCCCAATTCGCCCATTTCCCCGGGAACCACTACCATTTCTGCCAGCCCTGAGAAGAGCGCTTCTTCCGCGCTGACCACATCGACATGCACTGTCCCTGGGAAGAGGGCTTCTCTCGCGCTAACCGCATCAACACTTTCAGTCATTACCATGGGCTTCCCTCTTATTGGAGTGTTTTGGCTTTTTCAACTGCTTCTTCGATGCCGCCGACCATGTAGAACGCCTGCTCCGGCAGGTGATCGTATTCGCCCTCGACGATGCCCTTGAAGCCCTTGATGGTATCTTTCAAGGTGACATATTTTCCCGGGCTGCCGGTGAACACTTCGGCCACGTGGAACGGCTGAGACAGGAAGCGCTGGATCTTGCGCGCACGTGCCACGGCCAGCTTGTCTTCCGGCGCCAGTTCGTCCATGCCCAGGATCGCGATGATGTCGCGCAATTCCTTGTAGCGTTGCAAGGTTTGCTGCACACCGCGGGCCACGTTGTAATGCTCTTCGCCCACTACAAGCGGATCAAGTTGGCGCGAGGTGGAATCCAGCGGGTCGACCGCAGGGTAAATACCCAGCGAGGCGATGTCGCGCGACAGCACCACAGTGGAATCCAAATGCAAGAAAGTGGTCGCCGGAGACGGGTCGGTCAAGTCATCCGCGGGCACATACACGGCCTGAATCGAGGTGATCGAACCGGTCTTGGTCGAGGTGATGCGTTCTTGCAAGCGGCCCATTTCTTCCGCCAGCGTCGGCTGATAACCCACGGCAGAAGGCATACGACCCAGCAACGCGGACACTTCGGTACCGGCCAGGGTGAAGCGATAGATGTTGTCAACGAAGAACAGGATGTCGCGGCCTTCATCGCGGAAATACTCGGCCATGGTCAGGCCGGACAACGCCACGCGCAGACGGTTGCCGGGCGGTTCGTTCATCTGGCCGAATACCATGGCCACCTTGGACTCGGGCAGATTGTCCAGCTGGATAACGCCCGCTTCCGACATTTCATGGTAGAAGTCATTGCCTTCACGGGTACGTTCACCCACGCCGGCGAACACCGACAGACCGCTGTGCTGCTTGGCGATGTTGTTGATCAGTTCCAGCATGTTCACGGTCTTGCCCACACCCGCGCCGCCGAACAAACCTACCTTACCGCCCTTGGCGAACGGGCAAACCAGGTCGATCACCTTGATGCCGGTTTCCAGCAAGTCGATTGACGGCGACAGCTCGTCAAATTTCGGTGCCTTCTGGTGAATCTCGCGGCGTTCTTTGCATGGAATGTCACCGGCATCGTCGATCGGGCGGCCCAGCACGTCCATGATACGGCCCAGTGTGCCGCTACCGACCGGGACGGAAATTCCCTTGCCGCTGGCATTCACCGCCATCCCGCGACGCAAGCCGTCGGAAGAACCCATCGCGATGGTGCGCACTACGCCGTCACCGAGTTGCTGCTCCACTTCAAAGGTCAAACCCGCCTCGGCAGTCGAAGACCCCACGTCTGCCAATTGCAAAGCTTCATACACCTTGGGCATTTGATCGCGCGGAAACTCGATGTCAACCACCGCACCGATACACTGAACAATCTTTCCTTGACTCATTTTTGAGATTCCCCGTCTAAATTAATTCTGTAACCCGCTACCACGCATTAACCAACCGCTGCGGCGCCGCTGACGATCTCCGAAATTTCGCGAGTAATGGCCGCTTGGCGCGCCTTGTTGTATACCAGTTTGAGTTCGCCGATTACGCTCTTTGCGTTGTCCGAAGCGGCCTTCATCGCCACCATCCGTGCGCTTTGTTCGGAAGCCATGTTTTCCACGACAGCCTGGTAAACCAGCGACTCGATGTAGCGCACCAGCAAATCATCGATCACCTGCTTGGCCTCCGGCTCGTAGATATAGTCCCAGTTACCCCAACTACCCTTGACATCCCCCAATTGCTCATCGCTCAGCGGCAGCAATTGCTCTACACGCGGTTCTTGCTTCATGGTATTGACGAAGTGGCTATAGCTCAGGTAGATGGCATCGATTTCTCCTGCGGCATAGGCATCCAGCATAACCTTCACGGCACCGATCAACTTTTCGATGTGCGGCGTATCGCCCAACCCGGTCAGGTTGGATTTGACCTTGGCGCCGATACGCGACATGAAACCCAATCCCTTGTTGCCGATCGGGCAAACCACGATACTTTTACCTTCGTCTTCCCAAGTCTTCATGAGGCTTACCGCAAGGCGCAGGATGTTGGTATTCAAACCGCCACACAATCCCTTGTCGGAAGTAACCACAATCAGCCCAACGTTTTCGATATTTTCGCGTTTGCCCAAGAATGAGTGTTCGTATTCAGGGTTGGCGCGCGAAAGGCGCGCCGCGACATTGCGAATTTTTTCGGTATAGGGGCGCGACGCACGCATACGTTCCTGTGCTTTACGCATTTTGGCTGCGGCGACCATTTCCATGGCGCGCGTGATCTTGCGTGTGTTTTCCACACTCTTGATTTTTGCGCGGATTTCCTTACTGCCAGCCATTTATCCCCCCGCCTTATAACCAACCACTTGGCAACCGATTTGGGGTTGCTTAGTGGGATGGCTAGTTGTTTTATCAATAAACAGCCGTTGCCTTAAATTTCTCAATTACTGCGATCAACAGTTTTTCGTTGTCAGCATTCAGATCCTTGCTGGACTCAATCGCGTCCATCAAGCTCTTGTTGCTGGATTTCAGGTACGCGTGCAGTGCCGACTCAAACGCCAGCGCCTTGGCGACCGGCACATCGTCGAAATAACCTTTGTTAACGGCAAACAGCGTGACTGCCATTGCAGCGACCGACAGAGGCGCATATTGCAGCTGCTTCATCAGCTCAGTAACCATGCGTCCGCGTTCCAGCTGCTTACGGGTGGCTTCATCCAGATCCGAAGCAAACTGCGCGAACGCGGCCAGTTCACGGTACTGCGCCAATGCCAGACGCACGCCGCCGCCAAGCTTCTTGATCACCTTGGTTTGTGCTGCTCCACCCACGCGGGACACTGAAACGCCGGCGTTGATCGCGGGGCGGATACCGGCGTTGAATAAATCGGTTTCCAGGAAGATTTGGCCATCGGTGATGGAAATCACGTTGGTCGGCACGAAGGCGGATACGTCGCCCGCTTGCGTCTCAATAATCGGCAGTGCAGTCAGCGAACCAGTCTTGCCCTTGACTTCGCCCTTGGTGAACGCTTCCACATAGTCGGCATTCACGCGCGCTGCACGTTCCAGCAGGCGGGAGTGCAGATAGAATACGTCGCCAGGATAGGCCTCGCGGCCTGGCGGGCGGCGCAGCAGCAGGGAGATTTGACGGTATGCCCAGGCTTGTTTGGTCAGGTCGTCGTAAACAATCAGTGCGTCCTGGCCGCGATCGCGGAAATATTCGCCCATGGTACAGCCGGCATATGGCGCCAGGAACTGCATCGCGGCGGAATCGGAGGCAGATGCGGCAACCACGATGGTGTACCCCAGCGCGCCGTGCTCTTCCAGCTTGCGCACCACGTTGGCGATGGTCGAAGCTTTCTGACCGATCGCCACATACACGCAGGTCATGTTCTGACCCTTCTGGTTGATGATGGCATCCACCGCCACGGCTGTCTTGCCGGTCTGACGGTCGCCAATGATCAATTCGCGCTGCCCGCGACCGATCGGCACCATCGAGTCGATCGACTTCAAGCCGGTTTGTACCGGTTGGTCAACCGACTTGCGCGCGATCACGCCCGGTGCCACTTTTTCAATCTTGTCGGTCATCTTGGCGTTGACCGGCCCCTTGCCGTCAATCGGCTGGCCCAGCGCGTTCACCACGCGGCCGCACAAGTCCGGGCCAACCGGTACTTCCAGAATGCGTCCGGTACACTTGACCGTGTCTCCCTCGGTTATGTGTTCATATTCGCCAAGCACCACCGCGCCGACGGAATCACGCTCCAAGTTGAGCGCCAGGCCAAAGGTGTTGCCGGGGAACTCCAGCATCTCACCCTGCATCACGTCAGACAGGCCATGAACACGCACAATACCGTCGGTTACGCTGACTACCGTACCTTCGGTGCGCTCCTGCGTTAACGTTTCAAAATTCTCGATTCGGCTACGGATCAAATTGCCAATTTCAGAAGGGTTGAGCTTCATCTGGGTTTCCTTATTCTTGATAAATCTTTATCAGGCAAGTACGTTCGCCATTTCGCCGAGCCGGGTGCGTGCGGAGCCGTCGATAACCTTGTCTCCGGCACGGATTACCACGCCACCCAGCAGTTCCTTGTTGACTTGACATACCAGCTTGATCTCACGACCCATGCGCTTCTTCAGCAAGCTGGCGATCTTTTCCTGTTGGGCGGCGGACAGCTCGAATGCCGAATCCACTGCTACATCCACGGTCTTTTCCGATTCAGACTTCAGCGTCTCGAAGATAACGGCAATCTCCGGCAACAGCAACAGGCGCTGGTTCTCGACCAGCACCCGGATGAAATTCATCTGTTGTGGCTTGGCCCGACCACCCAACATATCGCCCAGCAAACCGGCGAGCTGCGCTTTCTCAACGCGCGGGCTGCTGATCACGGTACGAATCTCCGAATAGCTGACCGCCTCGGAGAGCGACTGCAACACCTCGGACCAACCTTTCAGATCGGACAGTTCTTGCGCCTCTTCGAATGCTGCCTGAGCATAGGGTCGAGCAATGGTAATGGCTTCAGACATGGCGTTTAGAGTTCAGCAACCAGTTTATCGAGCAGGTCGTTGTGTGCCTTGGCGTCGATTTCACGACCAAGAATCTTGCCCGCCCCAGCCAGCGCGATTGCCGACACATGGGTACGTAACTGCTCCCTGGCGCGAAATACTTCTTGATCGATCTCGGCTTTTGCGCCAGCGATGATGCGGTCTCCCTCGACTTTGGCTTGCGCCTTCGCCTGTTCGACAATCTCGCTGCCACGCTTCTCACCGCTTGCCACAATCTCGCCAGCCTTTTCTTTTGCTTCCCGCAAAATATCGGCAGAGCGTTTAGCAGCCATCTCCAAGTCGTGCTTGGCGCGCTCCGCATCGGCCAGGCCATCAGCGATAGTCTTTTGGCGCGACTCCATCGCCGCCAACAAAGGCGGCCAGACGAACTTCACGGTGAACCATATCAAGATGGCGAACGTCAGCGCCTGCGAGAACAGTGTCAGGTTAATGTTCATTTCGATCCCTTACGCTGGATTTTGCTGCCTGCAATAGTCAATTATTTGATTACAGCGAGCAGCGGGTTAGCGAATGCGAACATCATTGCCAGACCAACGCCGATAATGAAGGGGGCATCGATCAGGCCCATCAACAGGAACACTTTGCCTTGCAGCGTAGGAATCAACTCGGGTTGGCGTGCCGCACCGTTCAAGAAGCTGCAACACATGAGACTGATACCGATACAAGCGGCTACAGCGCCCAAACCAATGATCAGACTGATACCAATGATGGTGTAGGATTGGACCATTGCCAAATATTGTACTGTGTTTCCCATTTTTACTTCCTTTCGATTTACAAGGTTGATAAAGTTAATAGTGACAAAAAAAGATTAGTGGCTTTCGTGCGCCATCGCGATGTAAGCGACCATCAGCATCATGAAGATGTACGCCTGCAGCACCACGATCAGGATATGGAATATCGCCCAGACCCCACCGAGCAACGCTCCAAAGATTGTTCCGGAAAAGCCAGTCGCAGCCCACATCCCGATCAGCAGAAAGATGACTTCGCCAGCGTACATGTTGCCGAACAAGCGCATCGAGTGGGACAGCGGCTTGGAGACATATTCGACCAGATTGAACAGGAAGTTGAATGGCCAAACCAACGGATTGGCACCGAACGGCGCACAGAACAATTCATGTATCCAGCCACCCAGCCCTTTGACCTTGATGCTAAAGAAGATCATCAACAACCACACCGATAGCGCAAGAGCGAATGTTGCATTGATGTCAGCGGTGGGGACTGGGCGGAAATGCTCTTGGCCAAATATATGATGAAATATCCACGCCATGATATCGGCTGGCAGGAAGTCCATCGCATTCATGGCGAGCACCCATACGAAAACGGTCAGCGCTGCCGGGGCCACAAATTTATGCCGATCACCGTGGAAGATGCCTTTGACTTGGCCATCGATGAACTCGACCAGA
>JAGWMH010000075.1 GCA_028871775.1 Betaproteobacteria bacterium | reverse complement strand
TGCAATACACTCCAACCGGTCCAGCTGGCATCGCCCATAATGTCCCATTTGTCGCTTAACTGGTGGAAGGCACTGGCCGAAAAAGAATCAGGCGTGGTAATCGCCAGTGTAATCGGGCCATTGGCCGCTGGTACCCCGCCAGTAAATACAACTGACCCATTTATGTTGTATTTGATGCGCGAGCGGTAAGCAACACCTACCCGCGTTTGCGGGCTCACATTAAACATTGCACCGAGGTCAAAACCCCAAGCTGCGTCGCTACCAGTAACAGAACTCGCCCCTTCAGCCACCACAAGATTGACTGCACTGGTCAGCTCGCCAGTAATACGCTGGTAATTAAGCCCCGCGCCTATGCTCACTGCATCGTTTAATTTGTAGGAGACCGAGGGGTTTAAATTGATTGTTTCTATCTTCGACTTAATGGCTTGGAAACGGCCTATCCAGTTTGCATCGTATTGTGTTTGCAAACCGAATGGAGCATTAATTCCCAAACCAACATGCATAGCCGGGGTCGCTTCCATAGAAAAGTAAGCATTTGGCACCAACCCCAAACTTCCTGCATCACCACCATTACCATTCAGCGGCCTGGGAGCCGGGAGCGCAGACCCTGTATCAGAAAACTTCGCCGAAGGCTTGATCGCATTTACCGCCACCGCAATCTGCTTGCCGCTCAGGCGCGACATCCCCGCTGGGTTGTAGAAAATCGTGGAAGCATCCTCGGCGCTCGCCGCACCGCCGGCATAGGCATTACCCAAGCCGCTGGCGCTCTGCTCGATCAGCGCAAAGCCCGAAGCGGCGGCAGTTCCGGACACCGCCGCCAGTGCCCCCGCAATTGAATAAACCAGTATGGCCTGCCTGAATTTCATGGCGTTCCCCTCCCTGTGTTTGTCGTAAGAAAATAAGCCATCCAACCTTGCTGCACAATCATGCCTTCAATCCTCCGGCGGCACAATACGCGGCTTGCGGTCTTCATCCACCGCGACATAGGTCAGCGTGGCCTCGGTCACCTTGACGCAAACCGGCTTGCCCGGATCGCGCTGCGAATAAACCGCGACGTCCACGGTGATCGAGGTGTTGCCCACCTTGATAATCTCGGCGTAGAAACTGACCACATCGCCCACAAACACCGGCTGCTTGAATACGAAGGAGTTCACCGCCACCGTGGACACGCGCCCCTTGGCGCGGTGCAGCGCGGGAATGCTGCCTGCGACATCCACTTGCCCCATCAGCCAGCCGCCGAAGATATCCCCGGCATAATTGGCGTCCGACGGCATCGCCACTACGCGCAGGGTGGGCTGGCGCTGCGGCAATCTATCCAAAGCTTGCTGGCTGTTCATTTCAATGTTCCTCCCTGCTCAATGTCCTTCATAAAGCTGCGCGATTTCTTTTTCATAGCGCGCAAATACTTTGGCGCGCTTGAACTTTAATGTCGGTGTGAGCAACCCGTTCTCGATGCTCCACGGCTCCGTCAGCAACAGCACGCGACGCACCTTGGCGTAGCCGGGAAATTCGCCGATCTGGGCGATAACGCGCCGCAACGCCTGCTGCTCGACGCGTGTGTCGCGCAAGGATTCAGGCATATCAGGGCGCACCCCGACCTCGCGCGCGAAATTTTGCCATTGCTCGGGATTGACCACCGTCAGCACGACCAGGTAGGGGTGCCCCTCGCCATGCACCATCACCTGGTCGAACAGGCGATCGCGCAGAATGGCGACCTCCATGTCGGCGGGAGGTACCTTCTCGCCGTTGGACATGACGATGATCTCCTTCAACCGCCCGGTGATGGTGATGTGGCCGCCTGCGCCGATGCTCGCGGTGTCGCCCGTGTTCAGCCAGCCGTCCTTGTCTATCATCGCGGCGGTAGCCTCGGGATTGCGCCAGTAGCCCAGCATGTTGGACGGCCCGCGCACCAGCAGCGCGTTCTGTTCGCCGATGCGCACCTCGATGCCCCGCAGCGGCTGCCCGATGGTGGAAGGGCGATTGTCTTCGACGCGATTGACGCTCACCACCGGGCTGGTCTCGGTCAGGCCGTAACCCTGAACGATCGGCAGGCCGAGCGCAATGAACAGGCGCGAAATCTTGGGCGGCAAGGCTGCGCCGCCGCTGATGGAAAGACGCAGGCGCCCGCCCAGCCGGTCCATCACCTTGTCCGCCACGAGGCGTTTGAGCAGCGGCCACAGCAATAATTTGGGCGTCCATGCGCCGCGCCCCTGCTGGTATTCGAAGCGGTCCCAGCCGACATCGACGGCGAGGGTGAACAGCCTGTGCCGCAACGGCGGCCCCTCTTCCAGCTTGGTGTGGATGGCACCGTAGATGCGCTCGAAGATGCGCGGCACGGAAATCAGGATGGTGGGGCGGATGATTTTCAGGTCGTCCGCCAGCAGCGGGACGGAGCGCGCATACGCCACCGTCGCCCCGGCCATCATGCTCATGTAATAGCCCACCGTGCGTTCGAAAGTATGCGACAGCGGCAGGAAGGACAGCAAAATATCGTCATGGCTCACGCCGCTGGAAAATGTCTCCAGCGCCGCGTAGGCGTTGTACACCATGTTGTAGTGCGACAGCATCACGCCCTTGGGTTTGCCGGTGGTGCCGGAGGTGTACATGATGGTGGCCAGTGCATCGCGGTCGCGCACGCGCTCCCAGCCCATTTCTGCCTGCGCAGGCAACCACTCGTCTGCGCAGCGCAAGCGCGGGTCGCCGTTCTGCGTGATTTTCTCCAGGCTGACCAGACGCTGCACGCAGTCCAGTTGCCCGATCACCGTGCGCAAGGACTGCCACTGTTCGCCGGTCTCGAACAGCAGCATCTTCACCTGCGCATTGTTGATGATGTATGCCAGGCTGTCCGGACGATCCACGGTGTACAACGGCACCACCACCAGGCCGAGCGACATCGCCGCCTGCTCGAACATCACCCATTGCGGGCAGTTGCGCAACATGACGGCAACGCGGTCGCCGACCGGCAGATGCTCGCGCAGCAGCGCCGCCTGCCAGCGCGCCACCTGTTCGCGCATCTGCCCCCAGGTCAGCGACAGCCAGGCCTCCTGATGCGTGTCGAAATAACGGTAGGCGACGGCATCCGGCGTGCGCTTTACCCGCTCAAGAAACAGGCCATGCAGCGTGACGGCCTCGTCCGGTTTGATGTAGTCTCCCATGTTTTATTCCGCTCCCAATTTGAAATCAAGATGGATACCATGTGGGAACGTCCTCCGGGCCGCGATAGGCTAACCGCGGCCCGGAGGCCGCTCCCACCAACACATTGTGTTTATTTGGAATTGTAATTATTCCTCAATCAAGAAAAAGATCGTTGAACAACGGTACTCCCGCCATCATCGCATACTGCCCGAAATCCTCCACCCCCGTTTCGCGCAGCACCTGCTCGTCCACGAAAAAATTGCCGCTGCAAGTTCGGCTGTCGCGCGTCAGGATGTGGTGCGCCGCATCCGCCACGATAGCCGGTTTGCGCGAGGCGCGCAGGATGGCTTCGGGGAAATTGAATTCGACGGCTGCGGTGGCGATGGTGGTGCGCGGCCACAGGCAATTCACCGCAATGCCATCACTTGCAAATTCGCGCGCCATGCCCAGTGCGCACAAGCTCATGCCGTACTTGGAAATGCTGTAGGCCAGATGCGGCGCAAACCATTTCGCATCCAGGTTGAGCGGCGGCGACAGCGTGAGGATGTGCGGGTTGGCGGCTTTTTTCAAATGGGGAATACACGCTTGCGAAGCAAGGAAGGTGGCACGCATGTTCACCTGCCACATCAGGTCGAGTTTTTTGGCCGGGGTATCCGGCGTATTGGTCAGGCTGATCGCACTGGCATTGTTGACCAGCACATCAATGCCGCCGAAATGCCGCGCCGCCTGACCGACCGCCGCCTGCAACGCCTGCTCATCGCGCACATCCAGCTGGATCGCCAGCGCCCTGCCGCCAGCCTGCTCCACTTCGGCGGCCACACTGTGTATGGTGCCGGACAATTTGGCATGGGGCTCGGCCGTCTTGCCGGTGATCACCACCTTCGCCCCGTCGCGCGCGCAGCGCAGCGCGATCTCGCGCCCGATGCCGCGGCTGGAACCGGTGATGAAAATCACCTTGTCGCGCAACGATGTCATGCGTGATTTGCCCTCAACTGTTCCGGCGCAAAGTCATCCACCATGATGACCATGTACCGCAAGGCATAGTCGCGTTCCAGTTGCAACGCCTGCTCCGCAGTGATGATGCCCTTGTCGCGCGCTTCGGAGATGCGCAGCAATTCTTCCAGCGCCGTTAACTTGCCGGCCTTGTATGCTTCATCCAGCCTGGCCTGCAGCGGTTCGCAGGCCAGCGTGCTGTGCAGCGCGGCTTCCAATGCGCCTAGCACTTCATTTTCGTTGGCCGGCAGATACATGCCCGCCGTCAGGCGGTCACGCGCGGCACCGGGCTGCAGCAACAGCGCGGCCACTTGATGTCCGAGTTTGTCCGATGGCGGCGCAAGGCAATCCCCAAGCGGGAAGATGAGTGCGCGCAAGACCAGGGCGGCAAAACGATTGGGGAAATTCTGCAGCACGCCGTCGAATGCCACCTGCATTCTGTGCAGCGCATCCTGCATCACCCAGTGCAGCAGCGGCAAATCTTCATCCGGGCGGCCATCGTCCTCGTAACGTTTGAGCGTCGCCGAGCATAAATACATCTGGCTCAGCACATCGCCCAGGCGCGCGGAAATCTTTTCCTGGCGCTTGAGGGCACCGCCCAGCACCAGCATCGCCACATCCGCTGCCAGCGCAAACGCCGAGGAATAGCGCGTCAATTGCTGGTAGTAGCGCCGCGTCGCGTCGCCCGCCGGAACCGGAATGCCGCGCCCGCCGCTGAGCCCGAATATCAGCGCGCGCACTGCATTGCTCAGGCTGAAGCCGAGGTGGCCGAACAGGGCGGCGTCAAAATTCCGTACCGCGCGCCGCGCGTCGGTGTCGTGCGCCGCCTGGATTTCCCTGAGCACATAAGGATGGGAACGGATCGCGCCCTGCCCGAAGATGATCATGCTGCGCGTCAGGATATTCGCGCCTTCCACCGTGATGGTGATGGGAGTCTGCTGGTAGGCGCGCGCCAGATAGTTGCCCGGCCCCATGCAGATTCCCTTGCCGCCGTGCACGTCCATCGCGTCGTTGATCACCGCGCGCCCGCGCTCGGTGCAGTGGTATTTGACGATGGCGGAAACCACCGATGGCTTCTCGCCCATGTCCACCGCCTGCGCCGTCAGCTTGCGCGCCGCGTCCATCATGTAGGTATTGCCGCCGATGCGCGCCAGCGCCTCTTCCACACCCTCGAACTTGCCGATGGGCAGCTTGAACTGCTTGCGCACCCGGCCGTATGCGCCGCTGGTGCGCGCCGCCAGCATGCAGCCGCCGGTGGCGCTGGCCGGCAGCGAAATCGAACGGCCCGCCGCCAGGCATTCCATCAGCATGCGCCAGCCCTGGCCGATGCGCTCCTGCCCGCCGATGATGTACTCCATCGGGATGAACACGTCCTTGCCCGAAGTCGGCCCGTTCTGGAACGCCGAGTTGAGCGGAAAATGCCGCCGCCCGACCTGCACGCCGGACGTGTCAGTCGGGATCAGCGCGAGGGTGATGCCGCGCTCGATTTCCGCGCCGAGCAGATGATCGGGGTCATACAACTTGAACGCCAGGCCGAGCAGCGTGGCGACCGGCGCAAGCGTGATGTAGCGCTTCTCCCAGGTCACGCGCATGCCGAGCACATTCTGCTGGCCGTTGAATTCGCCGCGGCACACGATGCCGTAGTCGGGGATCGCGCCCGCATCGGAGCCGGCAAACGGCCCGGTCAGCGCGAAGCACGGCACCTCCCTGCCCTGCGCCAGCCCGCGCAGGTATTTCTCCTTTTGCCCGGACGTGCCGTAGTGCAGCAGCAGCTCCGCCGGGCCGAGCGAGTTCGGCACCATCACCGTCACCGCCGCCGTGCCGCTGCGCGAGGCGACCTTGGTCACCACGGCGGAATGCGCCTGTGCGGAAAACTCCAGCCCGCCGTACTTTTTGGGAATGATCATGCCGAAGAAACCCTTGTCCTTGATGAACTGCCACACTTGCGGCGGCAAATCCTGGCGCACATGGGTGATGTCCCAATCGTCCAGCATGGCGCACAAGGCTTCGGTTTCGTTATCGAGGAAAGACTGTTCTTCGGCGCTCAGCTCGGGCTTGGGATAGGCGAGCAGCTTGTGCCAGTTCGGGTTCCCGCTGAACAGATCGCCGTCCCACCACACCGTCCCGGCGTCCAATGCTTCTTGTTCGGTTTGCGAAACCTGGGGGAGTATCCTGCGGAAAATCCTGAGAATGAAACTGCTTACCAGCACGCGGCGCAGCAAGGGAATGCCCAGCACCGCAACCCATAGGGAAAGCACGACAATGACAATCTGGAACACATCGGCGGAAAGCCGGCTCTGAATGGCAACGACGGGGACGAAGATCATCAGCGCCAGCAGCCAGCCCCAGATGGACGCGCGGAAGAAGGCCAACAACATCATCACAGCCAGCATTACAAACAACGTCAATACCACCATCCCTGCTCCCCCTTCGTTATTGGGCACCCGCCAAACTCTAACGCCAGAAGGCGATACTGACAATGACTTTCAACAATTCCATGTCATGAATTATGAAAAGGTCAATAATGTAAGCCTCGCATAGGAAAGCGCAGCATCTGCGGTTATTATTTCATGAATCTCAAGGGGAGCTTTATGAAGCCTGTGCGGCATGGGCTTTGCAACTGCCGCAGCAGTCGCAATTGTTATGCGGAGCAAAGCGGGGGTTGCATGATAGCCGGGGGGCTTTTCAAAATGGCAAGCAGGCTGTTTGCCGCCAAATGGTGTCTGATCTTTTTGCTGGCGTCGATTGCAGGCTGGAGCGGTGCCGCGTTTGCCATGGCGGCTGCCTCTGCGCCAGCGTCCGGCATGGAATCTGTTTCTCAGCCTGCCGATATTGAAGTTTTCGTGCGCGAGGGTTGCCCGCACTGCGCCAAGGCCGAAGCGTTCCTGGCAGCACTCAAGCAGGAACAGCCGGAACTGAGGATTGTAATGCGTGATGTGCTCAAGGAGCCTGCTGCCCTGGAGCGCTTAAAACGCATGGCCGAAAATCAGGGTTTGCCAACCGTAAGTGTGCCGACGTTTAAAGTGGGCGAGCAACTGATCGTCGGCTTTTCCGATGAAGCGGCAACAGGCCAGCTCATACGCGGCAGCCTGGCCCGGGCACACGCGCAAGGTCATGAAACAACCAGGACCTCAGACAGTTGCGAGGCCGAAGAGGGCCTGTCCTGCGAAGCGAATGCGCCCATTCCTGCGGCCAGGCCGGAGACCTTCGCCGTCAATTTCTTCGGCCGCAGCATGTCACTCGATCAGGTTGGCCTGCCCCTGTTCACGCTGGCGATGGGTTTGCTGGACGGCTTTAACCCCTGCTCCATGTGGGTGCTGATCCTGATGATCTCGCTGCTGGCTCCGCTGAACAACCGCTCCCGGATGTTCGCCATCGCCGGCACCTTCGTCGCAGTGGAAGGCATTGCCTATTTCATGTTCATGGCGGCCTGGCTCAATCTTTTTTTGCTGGTCGGCCTCTCGCGTGCCTCGGAAATCGTCGTCGCCGCCCTTGCGCTGCTGGCGGGGGCGATCAACCTCAAGGACTTCTGGGCTTTCGGATGGGGAGTTTCGCTCTCGATCCCCGCAGCCGCCAAGCCCGGCATCTACGCCCGCATGCGGCGTATCCTGCAGGCCGAAAACCTTGCCGCGGCGATACTCGGCACAGTGGTGCTGGCTGTCCTGGTGCAGATCATCGAATTCATGTGCACCTCGGGTTTCCCGGCGCTGTTTACGCGGATTCTGACGCTGAAGCAGCTGGATCGCCTGAGCTATTACGGCTACCTGTTGCTCTATGATCTGGCCTACATGCTCGACGACGTGATCGTTCTG
>JAGWMH010000074.1 GCA_028871775.1 Betaproteobacteria bacterium | reverse complement strand
AGCGGCCAGGTTTCCAGCGCTTCCGGCATCAGCGTGTGGTTGGTATAGGAGAAAGTACGAAGGCTGATGTTCCAGGCCCGGTCCCACTCCAGTCCATGCACATCCATCAGAAGACGCATCAATTCGGGAATGGCGATTGACGGATGGGTATCGTTGAGCTGGATCGAGACCTTTTCCGGAAATGCATCGAAGCCGTCGTGATAACCCTCAAACCGGCGAAGAATGTCCTGCAGGGAAGCGCTCACGAAAAAATACTGCTGCTTGAGGCGCAACTCGCGCCCCATCGTCGTGGTGTCGTTCGGATAGAGCACCTTGGACAGGTTTTCGGATTCGTTCTTGTCCTCCACCGCCTTGATGTAATTGCCTTCGTTAAAGTAGCGCAGTTCAAAATCGCGCGTCGCCTTGGCCGCCCATAACCTCATGTTGTTGACGGTATTGGTGGCATAGCCGGGAATCGGGCTGTCGTAGGCCATCGCCATCACATCTTCCGAATCCACCCAGTGGTGGCGCTCCACGCCGTGCTCGTCGGCGTACTGAACCACACGACCGTGGAACTTGACCTGATAAAGCACTTCGGCGCGCGGGAATTCCCATGGGTTGCCATAGCGCAGCCAGTTGTCAGGATGCTCGACTTGCCTGCCGTCCTCGATGCGCTGCGAGAACATGCCATACTCATAACGGATGCCATAGCCGTAGCCGGGCAGGTTGAGCGTCGCCATGGAATCCAGGAAGCAAGCCGCCAACCGCCCCAGGCCGCCATTTCCAAGCGCGGCGTCGTGCTCCATTTCCCGCACCTTTTCCATATCCACACCCATTTCATCAAGCACCCGGCGGTATTCCTGCTCGAAACCCAGATTTAGCAGGCTGTTTACCAGCGTACGCCCTATCAAGAACTCCATGGAAAAGTAATAAACCCGCTTGGCATCGTTGACGTAATAACTCCGCATGGTTTCCATCCAGCGGTCGATCAGGTGGTCGCGCGCCACGATTGCGGCGGTGAAAAACCAGTCGCGATCCGTGGCGGTGATGGTGTCTTTGCCAACCGAATAGGTCAAACGGTCTAACAGGGATTGTTTGATAGAAGCTGCATCGAGGCCGATTTTTTCGTGCGCAAGAATTGGTTTTCCCGGATTCTTCGACATTATTTACCCCAATTGAATTGGCAGTTTTATGCAGCGTATCTTGTGGCGGGTGTCAATTCTTAACAGATTATTTGTGGTGCTGATGAGACGAATCGAACGTCCGACCTACTGATTACGAATCAGTTGCTCTACCGACTGAGCTACATCAGCAAACCTGGACAAATTATAAGCGCTTGGCAGAGGGTGGGCAATTTTTACCAGGCGGGATAGAAAAAAACAGGCGAATTATCCGCCCTGTCTTAAGAATTTATTGTGTGCTGGCGCCTGGATTGAGCGCTTTGGGCAGCGGAAACACCACGTTTTCGCTGATGCCATGCAACTCATGCACGCTCGCGGCGCCCATTTGCCTCAGTCGCGCAATTACCTCCTGCACCAGCACTTCCGGGGCGGAGGCTCCTGCCGTGATGCCGACACACTGCTTGCCTTCCAGCCATGCCGCTTGCAGCTCGCTCGCATTGTCCACCAGATAGGCGGGCACATTCATGTTGCGCGCCACTTCACGCAGGCGGTTGGAATTGGAACTGTTGGGCGAGCCCACCACGATCACCACATCGCATTGCCTGGCCATCAGCTTGACCGCATCCTGGCGGTTCTGCGTGGCATAACAGATGTCGTCTTTCCTGGGGCCGGTGATGGCAGGAAAGCGTGCCTTTAGCGCGGCGATAATGGCGCTGGCGTCGTCCATGGAAAGCGTGGTCTGGGTGACGAAAGCAAGATTATTCTCGTCCTTCACCGCAAGGCGCTGCACGTCCTCGGGCGATTCCACCAGATACATACCGCCCTCTGCCTGCCCCATGGTGCCTTCCACTTCGGGATGCCCCGCATGGCCGATCATGATGATTTCCTTGCCCTGTCCGCGCAGCCGCGACACTTCGATATGCACCTTGGTCACCAGCGGGCAAGTCGCGTCAAACACAGTCAGTCCGCGCGCTTCGGCCTCGCGGCGTATCGCCTGCGGCACACCGTGCGCGCTGAAAATCAGGATGCTGCCCGCTGGCACGTCCGCCAGGTCCTCGATGAACACGGCACCTTTCTGCCGCAGGCTGTCCACCACAAACTTGTTATGCACGACCTCATGGCGCACATAAATCGGCGCGCCGTGCAAAGCCAGCGCGCGCTCGACGATCTCGATGGCGCGATCGACACCGGCACAAAAGCCGCGCGGATTAGCCAGCAGCAGTTCCATGTTTCTTCTCCGTAAGGCTGTCCCACAGCAGCAGCGCCGCGCCGCAGGTGATGGCGGAATCGGCGAGGTTGAAGGCGGGAAAGTGATAAGTGTTCCAGTAGAAATCCAGGAAGTCCACCACATAGCCGTAAGCAATGCGGTCAATCAGGTTGCCGAGCGCGCCGCCCAGTATCAATGCAAGCGCGAAGCAAAACAGTTTCTGCTGCCGGTGCTTGCGCAACAGCCACACGATCCATGCCGAGGCGGCAACGGCGATGGCGCTGAACATCCAGCGCTGCCAGCCTCCCGCATCGTTGAGCATGCTGAATGCCGCGCCGGTGTTATGTGCCAGCACCAGATTGAATACGCTGATAATAGCGAGCCTTTCACCATAGGCAAAGTGGCTGATGATCCATGCCTTGCTCAACTGGTCGAGCACGATTACCAGCGCGCTCAACCACAACCAGCGATTAAGCATACCTCCGCGCCTCGCCGTTGCCGAACAGGTTGCTCACGCAACGCCCGCACAGCGTGGGATGGCCGGCATCGCTGCCCACATCATCACGGTAATGCCAGCAGCGCTCGCACTTGGTGTGATTACTAGGCGTTACGACGATGCGCTGTTCCGCTGCACTCGCTGCACGATGTACCATAGCACGCGAAGTAATCATTACAAAACGCAGGTCATCTCCCAGACGGCTGAGCAAATTGAAATCATCGCCTGCTGCGTAAATATCCAGCTCTGCGGCCAGCGCCTGGCCGATATGTCCGGCAGCGCGTACTTCCTCGATCTGTTTGTTCGCTTTGCCGCGCCAAGCACAAATCACCGTCCAGTTTTGCAGCAATGCCGGGTCGTCCGTTTCCGGCAAATCAGGCAATTCATACCATCCCTGCTCAAACACGCTTGCATCCCGCTTGCCGCTCAACACCTCCCATACCTCTTCGCCGGTGAAGCTGAGTACCGGCGCCATCAGGCGCACCAGGCTGTGCGTGATGTGATACAGCGCATTCTGCGCAGAGCGGCGTGCCCTGGAGTCTTCGCCGGCGGTGTACAGGCGGTCCTTCAAGATATCGAGGTAGAAACCGCCCAAATCTTCGGAACAGAAAGTCTGCAATTTTTGCGCGATCAGATGGAATTCATAGCGCGAGTAATCTGCAATAACTTCATCCTGCAAGCTTCCCACCAGCGCCAGCGCATAGCGGTCTATTTCCAGCCACTGCTCCACCGGCAGCGCATGCCTGCTGTGGTCGTAGTCGGCAATGTTCGCCAGCAAGAAACGCAATGTGTTGCGAATGCGGCGGTAGCTTTCCACCACGCGCTTGAGAATTTCATCGGAGATCGTCAGCTCGCCGGAGTAGTCGGTCGAGGCCGCCCACAGGCGCAGAATGTCGGCGCCGAGCGTATCGAGAACCTTCTGCGGCGCGATCACATTGCCTCTGGATTTGCTCATCTTGTGGCCGTGCCCGTCCACCACGAAGCCGTGCGTCAGCAAGGCCTTGAAAGGCGCGCGGCCATTGATGGCACAGCCGGTGAGCAACGATGACTGGAACCAGCCGCGATGCTGGTCGGAGCCTTCCAGATACAGATCGGCGGGCGTATGCAATTCCGCGCGGCGCTGCAATACCGACGCATGGGTGACACCCGAATCGAACCACACATCCAGCGTGTCGCTGAGTTTCTTGTAGTGTTCCGCCTCTAGACCCAGCAAGTCCACCGAGTTCAGGTCGAACCATGCCTCGATGCCGTCGCGCTCGACGCGCTGTGCGACCTGCTCCAGCAATTCCGGCGTGCGCGGATGCAACTGGCCCGTCTCCCTGTGCACGAAAAACGGCATCGGCACACCCCAGTTGCGCTGGCGCGACACGCACCAGTCAGGGCGATTTTTGATCATTGCTTCCAGTCGTGCGCGCCCCCACGCGGGAAAAAAGTCGGTCTGGTCAACGGCCTGATTGGCAAGGTCGCGCAGGCTTGCGCCATCAAACTGCACATGCGCCGCACCATGCTCGCGCTTTTCCTGCACCAGTTTTTCCACATCGGCAGCCACTGGATAAGCCACTTTATCCATGCCGATGAACCACTGCGGCGTGGAACGGAAAATGATCGGCGTCTTGTGTCGCCAGCAATGCGGGTAGCTGTGCTGCACTTTTTCCAGGTGCAATAAATGACCGCTGGCTTGCAGCGCATCGATCACCACATCGTTGGCTTTCCACACGAACATGCCCCCGACCAGTGGCGTGCTGGAAATGAACTTGCCGTCGTCCCCGACCGGATTATCCGTCGGCAGGTGGTATTTCTGGCCGACAAAGTAATCGTCCAGACCGTGCGCCGGTGCGGTATGCACCAGGCCAGTACCAGCTTCCAGCGTGACGTGCTCGCCGCAGATGATGGGCACGGTGCGCTCGTAGAAGGGATGTTGCAGCGGCAACATCTCCAGTGCCGCGCCTTTGCACACACCAGCAATATTCGCGCCCTCCGCCAGCTCATAGCGTGTGAGGCAGGCATCGGCCAGCTCAGCGATCAGCACCAGATAGCCTTGCGCGGTATGGATGAGGCGATACTCATGCACGGGATGCACGCTCACCGCCTCATTGGCCGGCAGCGTCCACGGCGTGGTGGTCCAGATCACCGCATACACCTTGGCATAAGCCGGCAGCGACACACCGAACGCCCTTTCCAGTGCGGGCCTGTCCTTGACCTCGAAACCCACGTCTATCGCCGGCGAGGTCTTGTCCTCGTATTCCACTTCCGCTTCGGCCAGCGCCGACTGGCAATCCAGGCACCAGTTCACAGGCTTGTAGCCCTGATACAGATAGCCGCGTTCGTAGATGCTGCCGAGCGCGCGCATGATGTCGGCCTCGGTCTTGTAGTCCATGGTCAGGTAGGGGCTGCCCCAGTCGCCCAGCACACCGAGGCGGATGAAATCCTTTTTCTGCCGCTCGATCTGCTCCCTGGCATATTCGCGGCACAGCTCGCGGAACTGCGCGGGCGGAATCGCCTTGCCGTGTTTCTTCTCCACCTGCAACTCGATCGGCAGGCCGTGGCAGTCCCAGCCCGGCACATAGGGCGCGTCGAAGCCGGACAGCGTCTTGCTCTTGACGATGATGTCCTTGAGCACCTTGTTTATCGCGTGGCCGATGTGGATGTCGCCGTTGGCATACGGCGGGCCGTCGTGCAGGATGAATTTCGGCTTGCCCCGCTTGGCCGCGCGGATCTTCTGATAGCGTTGCTGCTCCTCCCAGCGCGCCAGCATCTGCGGCTCGCGCTTGGCGAGATCGCCGCGCATCGGGAACGGGGTATCGGGTAGGTTGATCTTGTATTTGCTGTCAGCCATGATGTTCAAACCATTTCTTTGCATTCTGCACATCCAGCGCGATATGCCGCTTCAGCGTTTCCACATCGGGGTATTTTTCTTCGTCGCGCAGCTTGTGCAGGAAATCCAGGCGCATGTGCCTGTTATAAATCTGTTGCGCAAATTCGAACAGGTGCACTTCCAGCACCGGTCTGCCGCCCTGCCGCACCGTCGGGCGCACGCCCAGGCTCGCCACACCCTGCAATACTCCCATACCCTCGGCATGCGCCTGCACCACGAAAATGCCGGATAGCGGCGGGCGGTTGTGTTTCAACTGGATGTTGGCGGTGGGGAATCCGAGCTGCTTGCCCAGGCCGTCGCCATGTTCCACGCGCCCGCTGATGCTGTATGGCCGCCCCAGGTAGCGCTGTGCCACTTCCATCCTGCCCTCCGCCAGCGCCACACGCACCGCAGTGCTGGAAATGCGTATGCCGTCATGCAGCACACTGTGCATGGCCTGCACCGCAAAGCCATGCTGCGCGCCGATCTTCTCCATCAGCGCAAAATCGCCGCTGCGCCCGCTGCCGAAACGGAAATCGTCGCCGATCAACACGAACTTCGCCCCCACCTCTTCATGCAGCGCATGGATGAAATCCGTTGCGCTCATGTGCGCGAAACGGCTATTGAAGCGGCACACATGCACGCGATCCACGCCGAGTGCGGCGAACAATTCCAGCTTCTCGCGCATATTGGTCAGCCGCGCCGGGGCCTGCAGCGGCGTAAAAAATTCGCGCGGATGCGGCTCGAACACCACCACCGCCACCGGCAACCCACGCGACTGCGCCGCTTCGCGCAATTGCCTGAGCAAAGCCTGATGGCCGAGATGCACGCCATCAAAATTACCGATGGTCAGCGCAACCGGCTGTGCAACATAGGGATGAAGTCCGCGAAAGATCAGCATATAGGGCGCGGATTATACCTGAGGGATGGGTGATTATCGGAGGCTAAGCGGCAACCACGCCATGCGCCCATTGATAAGCCAGATCAACCAAATGGCTCATCTCTTCCAACGGCATGCTGACATAAGGTGTTTCTTCATAGCGCAAGATAACAGCAAATGGGTTGAGAATGCTGAACTGATCTGAGGGAAATGGCATCGCCACCTTATGCTGCAGCAGCAGATCGACCAGTTCATCTACATCATGCGTTCTGCGAAACACGATGCCGTGATATTCGGCAACAGCCTTGAGACATTTTTCTACCGCTTGTTGGGCGAAAAAACCCGTAGCCGAAATATCCACTTCCGGATGACTGGCCAATGCGCGGAAAGAGGTAATATCGCGCTCGGCAAGCGCAAGCAGCCGGTGCGCAAGCTCAATGGGCGGTGTCATATAACACCTTGCCTTCGCGCAAGGCCCAATAAACGGCGGAGGAGCAGGAGCTTTGCTGCTGGTTAATATCCGCTTGCGAATAGACCAACACATCTACCGGCACTCTTAACGGACGCAGCACCTGTCTTAAGCGCACCATCTCGCGGAATTTGTCTTGCAACTCCGGCTCAATGACCAGGAAATCCAGATCGGAATTTTCCTGCGCATCGCCGCGCGCATACGAGCCAAACAAAATCACCTTGGCGGGCTTTGCGGCTTCACCCAAGAGTTGTGCGGCCTGCTGTATTGTTTGCTCGGAAATCATGTGCTTTCTTAAATCCGCGAAAGATCAGCATACAGGGCGCGGATTATACCGCAGGGCGGATGAGTTACGCTTATGCCTTACGCGTTGAAACAAGATAAGCAGCCCGCATAAAGCATAGCGGAATGGGGGAAATTCGTGCCACGATCATCCCGGATTCCACGAGTTCCATCCGGGCGCGTCCTGACAAGGCTTATACCATTCGCCCCTACGCCGTCCCGCCCACCGTCAGCCCGTCTATCCTTACCGTCGGCTGCCCCACGCCGACCGGTACGCTCTGCCCTTCCTTGCCGCAGGTGCCGACACCGGGGTCGAGCGCCATGTCGTTGCCGATCATGGAGACGCGGGTGAGCGCTTCCGGGCCGTTGCCGATCAGCGTCGCGCCCTTTACCGGATGGGTGATCCTGCCGTCTTCGATCATGTAGGCTTCGGTGGTGGAGAACACGAACTTGCCGCTGGTGATGTCCACCTGTCCGCCGCCGAAGTTGGCGGCATACAGCCCGTGCTTGACCGAGGCGATGATTTCCTCCCGGCTCCTGTCGCCGCTGAGCATGGTGGTGTTGGTCATGCGCGGCATCGGCAAGTGCGCGTAGGATTCGCGCCGCGCGTTGCCGGTGACCGGCACATCCATCAGGCGCGCGTTCAGCGTGTCCTGCAAATAACCCTTGAGGATGCCGTCCTCGATCAGCACGGTGCGCTGCGTGGGGTTGCCCTCGTCATCCATTTGCAGCGAGCCGCGCCGGTGGGCGATGGTGCCGTCATCCACCACCG